>JAGABX010000021.1 GCA_017614395.1 Eubacterium sp. | reverse complement strand
GTGTTCCATTCTGTTTTTTTCTTCATAAGCAATTTCCCCCTATTTGTGGAAAGTTTTTTTCATTATACCACAAAATACGGTGAAAAGCCACTGTTTTAAAGCGGAATCAGCACGAAAAGTTTTTATTCTGAATTGCTGGCGCGTGTCGCAGCCGACATTGCACGAGTCGCAGCCAACATTGCGCGAGTTGCAATCAAACGCAAACTGATCTTAAGCGATCGAGCGAAATGGACTGTCATAATTCTGCCACAAAAAACGCCGTGAGACGCCCGAATAACGTCTGAATGGCGTGATTCCATGTCCGAATGATGCTTGATTTTGGGCTGAAAAAGTAGTATAATAACACTGTCGGACATGGTATGATTTCGGAGATGTGATCCAGGAGGTTTTAAGAGGAGTTGGACATGAGTAGGCAACAAGAGATGGAAGGAGTGATATTATGGACAGTAAAACCAATATAGTAATATTAGACAGAGAAGAAAGGGTGGAGATGTTTGAGTGGGCAAAGACACATCCGAATTGCTCAGCATTAATCATTAAAGAGGATAATGATGGAAATAATGATACAATGTTGCTTAAGGCTTATGCTCTTAATGAGGATGGGAACAATGAATTAAACTCGCTCCCTTTTGCATTTGACGACAATATAGAATATTTTGGAGGGATTTCAGCATCAATGATGAATCACATAGGGGGAGTAGTATGATAAAAAATGTAAGTGAGAATAAGGATATTTTTACTGTAAAAAGTAACACAAAATCATTTGATGTTTTTCCAAAAGGTAATGCATTTCCTGTTTTGTTGGAGTTTCCATCATGGAATACATATCAAGCCTTTCTCTTCAGCCAATGGTGAAAATGATATAAAGGGCGCACTATGTAGAATCAAGGAAATAAGAATCAATGGTTTTTCAGTATCGGATTTTCCATTTTATTTAATAGATGACCAGGAACACAGCATAGCGCTTATCGGATACGATTTTATATCTTCATGCGATATGGTTCAGATACAGAATAGTACTATGGAGTTTTATAATTTTGATTATAATGCAATGTGCGAAAAAATGGATAGTATGGATGCACTTGACTTACTTCCATTGCAGGACGATATAATTTGACATGAAGGATGGTGGTAGTATGGTGGTTGCAGAAAAAACGAATCCTAAACTGATATCCTATTCGGAAGATGATGCAATGGATATTCTTTTTGATAAGCTTGATGAGGCCATAGATGACATGGAGAATGGCCGTGTCCAATCAATTGAGGATGCGTGGGAAGAAATCGATCAAATATAAGAATGTATGATGTATTCAGAGTGCAGGGAGGATCGATTAGGAGGAGATTGACCCATGGATTACAGAGAGAATAAAAACGAACCGGATACCGTGATCCGACAGCAGCCGGCATATATGATGAACGAATCGGACGAATCGGATGAGATGATCCGATCCATCTATGAGGAAGACTACAGCAGATCCGGCAACCTGACGATCGCGGATTTGGAGGCGACGCCGGAGGATCGCCGTGTCGAACTGATCAACGGGGTTTTCTACGATATGGCGGAGCCGCTGCTGGTCCATCAGCGGATAGCGGGAACTATCTATAGACAGATAGGGAATTATATCGAAAACAATAACGGCAAATGCATGCCATACATCTCTCCGGTCGGTGTCAAGCCACATGCTGACGATGACCGTACGATCGTCGAGCCGGATGTGATCGTTGTTTGCAATCCTGACAAACAACAGCACCCGCGGTATATCATCGGTGGTCCGGATTTAGTCGTGGAGGTACTGTCGCCATCCACCAAAAAGAGAGATCTCGTAGTTAAAAAGAAGATATACCAAAGTGCCGGGGTTCGCGAGTATTGGATCGTTGATCCGGAGGCGAGGTATGTATTTGTTTATCGTTTTGAAAAAGACAATGTCACCTTTGTCCATACCTTTGATGACGCAATTCCGGTGTGGATATATGATGGGCAGTTGGAGATCCGTTTAGATGGCGTGATGGAAACAGACTAATCGATTCAGCCCCTACCGCCGGTTTGACTTGCGCCAGAAATTTCACTCCTTGCGTGTTATGTCATTAACCATTTGTTTAAATCGATACCGACATATGCCGATTCACATGACAGCAGATATTTACCGCCACGGGCAGACCAGCAATATGTGTGGGATAGGTTTCTATATTCAGACCCAGGGCAGTTACGCGACCGCCCAGGCCTCCCGGACCGAGTCCCAGAGCGTTGATTTTTTCCAACATCTCATTTTCCAGTTCACGCACCCAGGGGATGTCCGAGCGAATGTCAAGATTTCTCGTCAGTGCCTTTTTTGCAAGAACGGCGCATTTTTCAAATGTTCCGCCGATGCCTACACCAATAACCATTGGCGGGCAGGCATTCGGTCCTGCAGCAGCGACAGTATCAAGTATAACCTGTTTCACACCATCAATTCCGTCTGCCGGTTTCAGCATCACCAATCGGCTCATATTCTCGCTTCCGAATCCCTTCGGGGCTATCGTGATCGTAAATTCCTCTCCGGGAACAATTTCATAATGAATTATACCGGGCGTGTTATCTCCGGTGTTAACCCTGTCGACAGGATCACGAACTACGGATTTTCTGAGATACCCGTCACGGTATCCCTGACGGATTCCCTCGTTTACCGCGTCCTCGATCGAACCACCCGTCACGTGGACATCCTGCCCGATCCGTAAAAAAACGACTGTCATACCGGTGTCCTGACAAATCGGAATCCTCTCCTCCTGCGCAATCTTTAGGTTTTCCTTCAACTGATTGAAAATCTGTTTGCCGGTTTCGGATTCCTCCTTTTCACTTCCTTCAAACAGAGCATTTCGAACATCCGGCTCCAATTCCACATTAGCGTTCATGCACATATCGCGCACGGTTTCCGTTATTGATATTGATTTTATTTCTCTCATACTGGTGAACTCCCCCAAATGAAAATACTATGCTTAACACCCCACAGATACACATACTGCACCAGTGTTCATTTCAGTCTTTATGGACGTGACTCATGCCCGCAAATCAAAACTGTATCGCTTCATATCGCCAACAGGCGCCTCCTGGGCAATAAAATCCTTGACGATGTCTATATCCTTCTCTTTGGGATTCATCGTGGACTGGAATGCAAATCCCTGCTCGTTTATGGCATCCTTCAGCATATCCATATTTTTCCTGAACAGTGCCTCTGTTTTTTCGTTATCTGTATAAAAAGCCGCCGTTACCGCTGTATTCTCTTTTGTTATGTGGATATCCAGAGTCCCGAGATGATCCATTTCGAGATGCAGAACTGCTTTCAGTTTACTTGGATCACGCTTGAGTTTTTCCTTGCGTGTCATTACATAGAGATCACCATGCGCGTTCTGGTTCTGAAGCTTGATCGGCAATTGTATGTACTGAAACGCATCATTCAGAGTTTTCATAAAATCAAGGTTCTGACTCATATCCTTGGCTGTGCCTGACAGATCCTGAAAAAGATCCTTTCCGAGAGTAGTTTCGGAAAAATGTTCTAATGCACTGAAACCTGTGCTCATCTTCTCGTAAATCTTGCGCATCGCGCCTTCCTCCCTCATCTCATCGGGAGAAAGTGTCCAATTTGTAGTAAACTGAGACTTGATTACCAGCTGAAACTGTTTATTTGAAATAAGTCTGCCCGACATTTCGTCTGACATCTTCGGAAATTGTTTCTGCAATTCACCGAGCAATTCCCGGGTAGTAACAGAGCCGTCTGCTACACCCTGTTTTATCTCCTCTGAAACCGGATAATCCTTTAATAATCCGGAAAAAGTTTCCCGATCCTCCGGAGAAAGAGAATATCCCACCTGTTCATGTATAAAAGGAGTGCGAAAATCCTCTGTTATTCCTGATCCTGCCACAGCATTTTTGATCGCTCCGGCCGCACTGTCCGTAAAATTCGAAAACAGATTCCGCATACGGCTGAATGCTCCGGCATCCTTTGCCTGCTCTGTGTCCTCGGTGACTCCTGTTTCTCCGACCGCAGCAGCCTCTGCGTCAGTCAATACGGCCGGATTCGCGCCGTCACCCCCTGCTCCTCCCTGTGCCTCGGATAATTTCGCTGCGAGTTCAGGTGAGGCATCCTCTAATTTTGCAGCAAGGTCCGGTGAAGCATCTACCAGAGCCTTCACTGCTTCCTGTATCGGAATCTGTTTACCCTGCGCATCCGTGAGCGTCATATCCTCACCTGCCATCTGAATCAATGACTCTGACGGAACAGGTTTTCCCTCCGCATCATAGAATGTCGGTATTTCCGCCACATCCGGCAGAGTACGTCCTCTGATCAGCTCACTCTCCTCCATGGATGGTTCAGATTCCAGAGCCAGTCTGATCAGCTCAGTTCCGACCTGAGAAGCGAGACGGGGAACTTTTTCCCCTATGGAAGTCAGCATTTCGCCGATTGAATCCGTAAGTGCATCCATTTTATACAGTAACTGGTGAGAACGGTTCTGGTATTGCTCGAACTGTTTTACCGACTCATCTGTCATGTTCATGTTCAGCCGGTCCATGGTAATGACGGCGTTCACATCCGCTGCGGGGAATTTTGATGTCAGACGGATAGCGTTCATAATGCTGTCTTTGGAGATTGACCGACCGTTTTCAAGGAGGGATTGCACTATGTCGATATTTCTGTCGGTTTTGGGCAATGATGCTTCCTCAAGCGCCTGATCCACCGTATCATCCATTCCTAGCAGATAGTTATCCCCATAAGCCTTCAGTGTGATTGTATTGTCACCGAGCTCTGCCACGCGGAAACCGGCTTTCTGTCCAATCGAGTAACGACTGGCATCCTCCAACTCTCCCGTGAAACTCGCGCCGTTACCCATGTCAAGAGTAATCTTGTTTCCATGGACATCTGTGACGACTCCTTTGAGCACCTGTCCCTCATGCAGGGACATAGTGGTATTTCCCGTCCTATACGTACGGGATCTGACGGTCTGCGGGACTGCTCCGCTCCCCGAGCCGTTATTCTGGATTATATTGCTCCCTGCAATGGCCATAATTTCCTCCTTGCTGTGTCGTGGATATTCGTGAATAGCCACTCCTTCTATACATTATATCGGAATATATCAAAAAAACAAGACCTACACTTGACATTTTTGACATTTTTTTGTAAAATAATGTTAACTGTGGGTTAGGAATATGCCTGACCAAACTTTGGGCAGTTCCGCAGGTAACGCGATTTGGGAACGCGCGCCGGCCCCACGGATAATTTCATATAAGGAGGTGCACCGACGTGCCAGTGCTGTTCTACGTGGTAGCGGCTGTCGTCGTTGTGATCCTTTTAGCCGTAGCATTTTTGGTTGGGCGGAAGAGCGGTATGACTTATCAGAACCGTCTGAACGAGGCCAAGATCGGAAATGCTGATGAAAAGGCCAGAGAGATCATCGACGAAGCGTTAAAGACAGCCGAGAGCAAGAAACGAGAAGCCCTGCTGGAGGCCAAGGAGGAAAACCTCAAGGTTAAAAACGACTTGGACAAGGAAGTTAAGGAACGCCGAGCAGAGATTCAGGAATACGAAAAGCGCGTACTGAGCAAGGAAGAGAGTCTGGACAAGAAAATCGATGCACTCGAGAAACGGGAAAAATCCCAGCAATCGCGTGAGAAAAACTTTGAAAAAGAAAAAGAGCGGGTTGAGGAACTCCGTCAAAGTCATATGCGTGAGTTGGAGAAGATTTCCGGTCTCACCTCTGAACAAGCAAAAGATTATTTATTAAAGCAAGTTGAAGAAGATGTCAAGCATGAAAAAGCGGTACTGATCAAGGATATGGAGCGTCAGGCCAAGGAGGAAGCGGACAAAAAGGCAAAGGAATACATTGTCACCGCCATCCAGCGCTGCGCTGCAGATCATGTATCGGAGTCAACCATTTCTGTCGTGCCGCTTCCGGGCGATGAGATGAAGGGACGTATTATCGGACGAGAGGGACGCAACATCAGGACGCTTGAGAACCTGACAGGAATTGACCTGATCATTGATGATACGCCGGAGGCTGTGATCCTGTCCGGATTTGATCCTATCAGGAGAGAGGTCGCCAAAATCGCATTGGAGAAGCTCATTATAGATGGGCGCATCCATCCGGCTCGAATCGAAGAAATGGTGGAAAAGGCAAAAGCAGAGGTCGAAAACACCATTCGCGAGGAGGGCGAGGCTGCTACCCTGGAGGTAGGTGTTCATGGTATCCATTCAGAACTTGTACGCCTGCTTGGACGCATGAAATACCGGACAAGTTTCGGACAGAATGCGCTCAAACACTCCATCGAGGTGGCTCAGTTGTGCGGATTGCTGGCATCGGAGGTAGGTGCGGATGTACGCACTGCCAAGCGCGCCGGATTGCTACATGATATCGGCAAATCAGTCGATCAGGAAACAGAGGGTACACATGTGCAGATCGGTGCGGATCTGTGCCGCAAGTACAAGGAAACACCATTGATCGTAAACGCAGTGGAGGCTCACCACGGGGATGTGGAAGCCGAGAGTATGATAGCCGTGCTGGTTCAGGCGGCAGACGCAATCTCAGCCGCAAGACCGGGTGCGCGTCGCGAGACGATGGAAACTTACACCAATCGTCTCAGACAGCTTGAAGATGTTGCCAACAGCTTCAAGGGAGTTGATAAATCTTTTGCTATTCAGGCCGGTAGAGAAGTTCGAGTGATCGTAGAACCGGATCAGATATCTGATGATGATATGGTCATCATGGCCAGGGAGATGTCCCAGAGAATTCAGGACGAGTTGCAATACCCGGGCACAATCAAAGTCAATATCATTCGGGAGTCAAGAGTCATCGACTACGCGAAGTAGCTTAACTACTATACGGTAAATGAAAAGGGCGGATATGTTGTCATATCCGCCCCATTTTTTATTCAGTTATTTCTGTGTCTTCTGTGCCTTCCGTCGCTTCAGTGGTTGTATCCTCCTGCGTTGTAACCGGAGTACCGCCGTTCAATTCTGTCAGATAACGATCAGCCTGAACGGCCTCC
The DNA here is from genome assembly GCA_017614395.1 of Eubacterium sp. Taxonomy (GTDB): domain Bacteria; phylum Bacillota; class Clostridia; order Lachnospirales; family Lachnospiraceae; genus Eubacterium_F. The sequence continues at coordinate 10,872 of JAGABX010000021.1, read as the reverse complement.
TCCGTGCCGGCCTCGATCGCGATCGCCATTTCATAATACTTTTTTGCTTTTTTTGTATCACCCTTGTAGTGATAACAACGCCCCATTAGATACAGTATTTTTTGATTATCCTTTACAACCTTGTTCAAAGCCTTCAGTTGTTTCAGCGCTTCATCGTAACTGGTGTTGATGGTCTCCCTCGCGGTATTGATCATCTTGTTCAGTTCTTCCTCGGAAATAGTAGAGACTGTAGTAAAAAGTCCCTGAGCCTCCTTGAGGGTAAAGTCTTTTTTCGTACACTCACTTACAGCCATCGCGGCGCCTATCCTGTCACCTGCAATATACAAACTGATGGCCTTCAACAGTTTTTCATAATTTTCTGCTTCCTTTTGTGCCAAAGTATCAGCGTTTGTTATTTTTTGATTTAGTGTTTCGATTTCTGCCTGTAAATCCTTTTTCTCGTTTTCAAGAGCAGTTATTTGGGACTCCTTGACTGATATCTGGTCATTGGCATCCGCAATCTCGCTTCCGGACTCCATCGAACTGCGTTGCAGTGTCGGCCGGATCAGAACCAGCGTTACAATAATTCCTACAGCTAATCCGATCACCACATAGATGAAAGGCCACATCGAACGTTTTTCCTCGCGGTAACTGCCGACCGGTTTGACATTTTCGAGTGGATCGCGCTTCTGTTTTCCCTTGCGTGGTTTATCTGACAATTCCGATCCGCCGGTAAGCTCGTATAACTCCTTCAGATACCTGAGCGTAGTAGTGTTGTTGGTATCGATTCTTTTTGCACGAAGCAAACACTTTTCAGCCTTGGCGTATTCTTTTTCTTTGATATAAAGCAAAGCCAGCAGCTGTGCCGCGCGGATAAAATGCGGATTGAGACTGACAACCTTTTTCAGCTGAATGATTGCGAGATCACTGTTGCCTGACTGTGCCGACTGTAAAGCTGCATTGTACTTTTTTATAGTCTGATTGGCAGAATCAACAGCGATCTGATTGCTCTGAAGGGTGTCAATATAGTAATCTGCCGAATTGTTTTCCGGTGACATATATTTGGAGAGAACCCATTCACTGAGCGCCGCAGTGATCTCACCCATCTCGTAATAGATGAGACCTAACAGGTTCCTTGCGTCTTTGTTCTCTTTGTAAAAACGCAGACTATGCTTGAGTGCCTCGACGGCTCCTGTCAGATCCCGGACACGGGCTCTCTGCAGACCTATATTATAATATGTGCCTGAAACACGTCGCAGATAGTGCATAAACGACAAATCCGAATGACAAAAACTACACTCGTATGCGTTATCGGGCACATTGGCATCACACATGGGACATTTCATTGAAAACTATCCCTCCCTATAGCGTATTTTTTGCATCCTGCACTATCTCGCGGATTATATCAGTAACATCGGGAAGGTCATTGTTATAGACTACATCCTCTACTTTTTCCACATCCTGGCAGGGCTCGAATTTGGCTATTTCTTCCTCGAAATTCAACATAAATACAAACCTCCGTCTAACTATTTATCAAGAAGAGCTAGGCGTTCACGTACCTGCTCCATCATCCCCTGATATTTCTCCTGCTTGGCACGTTCCTCATCTATTTTCTCTTGTGGAGCCTTGTTAACAAAATTTGGATTTCCGAGCATTTTTTCAGATCTGGTCAGTTCTCCTTCGAGACGTTTTTCTTCTTTTTTAAGACGCTCGATTTCCTTTTTTACATCAACAAGTTCAGCGAACGGAATGTAGATCGTGCCACCCTCGATCACAACAGATACGGCATCATCAGCTATTCCGGTTCTGTCGGATTGTATCTTCACATCACTTGCCATGCCGAGTGTGGCGAAAAATACACTGTTTTCCTCGAAATTTTCTCGAACAGTTTCAGAATCGCTGACAACAATGACCGACGCTTTTCGTGAAGGCGGAACATTCATCTCGCCGCGGATGTTCCTGATGCCGCTGACAGCTTCCTTGATGCGCTCAACCCTCGTTTCATCCTCGTCAAAACTACGGGTTTTATTGTATGTCGGCCAATCGGAAACCATGATGGATTCTTCATCTGATCCCTGCAGTGTCTGATATATTTCCTCGGTAATAAACGGCATAAATGGATGCAGGAGTTTAAGCGCGTCGATCAGGACGGTTTTCAGCGTGTACAGTGCTGCAGCCTTGGTTTTATCTGTCTCGCTGTAGAGTCTGGGTTTAACCATCTCAATATACCAGTCACAGAACTCATCCCAGATAAAGTCATATATTTTCTGAACTGCAATGCCGAGTTCGAATTTTTCCATCAGAGCAGTAACATCACGTGTCAGATTATTGGCCTTGGACAGAATCCAGCGATCTGCCTGGGTGAGCTCCGATACATCAACCTTTGAATAATCAATTCCCTCGTTCTGGCCGAAATTCATCAGCATGAAACGAGACGCATTCCATACCTTGTTGGCGAAATTACGGCTTGACTCAACGCGTTCCCAATAGAAACGCATGTCATTTCCGGGAGCGTTTCCGGTAACCAGTGTCAGCCGAAGAGCATCAGCACCGTACTTTTCAATAACCTCGAGCGGATCTATTCCGTTACCGAGAGACTTGCTCATCTTGCGTCCCTGTGAGTCGCGAACCAAACCGTGAATCAGAACCGTGTGGAACGGTGTCTGTCCGGTGTGCTCAAGCGCAGAGAATATCATCCTTGTTACCCAGAAAAAGATGATGTCGTAGCCGGTAACCAGCGTGTCGGTAGGATAAAAATACTTTAATTCCCCTGTATGATCAGGCCATCCGAGCGTGGAGAACGGCCAAAGTGCCGACGAAAACCATGTATCAAGCGTGTCGGGATCCTGGCGCATGGGTTTACCGCATTTCGGACAGTTCGGGCGCGGACCTTTGCTGACAATGAGTTCTCCGCAATCATCACAGTAATATGCAGGAATCCTATGTCCCCACCAGAGCTGGCGTGAAATACACCAGTCCTTTATATTCTCCAGCCAGTGAAAATATGTTTTGTCAAAATGCTCCGGCACGAATTTTGTCTCGCCTTTTTTTACGGCCTCTATAGCCGGTTTTGCGAGCGGTTCCATTTTTACAAACCATTGCTTGCTGACACGGGGCTCAACCGTCGTGCCGCATCGATAGCAGGTGCCGACATTGTGGTCGTGATCCTCGGTTTTGATGAGAAATCCGCCTTCTTCCAAATCCTTGATTATTGCCTCGCGCGCTTCGTAACGATCCATGCCGGCATATGCAGGATAATCGTCCGTTATTTTCGCGTCATCAGTCATTACATTGATTACGGGAAGATCATGGCGGCGTCCTACCTCAAAATCGTTAGGGTCATGCGCCGGAGTTATTTTAACCACGCCGGTTCCGAATTCCATATCGACGTAATCATCGGCAATCAGCGGAATTTCACGATTTACAAGTGGCAGGATCAGTGTTTTGCCGACGAGGTCACGATAGCGGTCATCATTCGGGTTCACCGCAACCGCCGTATCACCGAGCAACGTTTCGGGACGGGTTGTTGCAAGTTCTACCGCGCCGCTGCCGTCTGCGAACGGATAACGCAGATGCCAAAAATGTCCGTGCTGATCCTCGTACTCAACCTCGGCGTCCGAGATAGTTGTCAGACAATGCGGACACCAGTTGATTATGCGTTCTCCGCGATAAATCAAACCTTTATCATATAAATTGACAAACACTTCGTTAACTGCACGGTTACAGCCTTCATCCATGGTGAAGCGCTCGCGCTCCCAATCGCAGGAGGAGCCCATTTTCTTCAACTGCGAAACGATCCGGCCTCCGTATTTTTCTTTCCATTCCCACGCACGGTCGAGAAAAGCCTCCCGTCCGATATCGTCCTTGGTAATGCCTTCCTCCTTCATTGCCTCAACAATCTTCGCCTCAGTCGCGATAGAGGCATGATCGGTACCCGGCATCCACAGCGTCTCATAACCCTGCATCCTTTTAAAACGGATCAGGATATCCTGCAATGTGTTATCGAGAGCGTGTCCCATGTGGAGCTGACCGGTAATATTCGGCGGCGGGATCACAATGGTATAGGGATTTTTGTCAGGGTTTACCTCGGCGTGAAAATATCCCTTCTCCATCCATTTTTCATAAAGGCGGTCCTCTATTTCCGCCGGATTATATGTTTTTTCAAGCTCTTTACGCATGATTTCCTCCAAAGTTATTTACTAATATATTTTTTGATTTTTCTGTTTCTATAATGATTGTAAGTACAGTAGAATACAACTACCCGGTTGTGTTATCATTTTATCATATAAAAAGTATCACCAGCAGAGCACCTCACAACCCGTTTCCGTGACGAGCACCTCGACCTCCCACTGTGCTGAGGGTTTGCCGTCGTCGGTATAAACAGTCCAGCCATTGTCCTCGTCTATGTAAATGGCATCCTTGCCCATGTTCACCATGGGCTCGATCGTGAATACCATGCCGGGCACCATCAACATCTCCTGACCGGGTTTTGAAACATAGCTGACAAACGGATCCTCGTGAAATTCGTTGCCGCAACCGTGGCCGCCTATTTCCTTCACGACTGAGTAACCGTTATCCAACGCATGTTGGTGAACTGCGTGCCCCATATCACCCATAAACGTCCATGGTTTTACCATCTCGATACCGCGTTCCATGCATTCTTTTGTTACTTCAACGAGCTTTTTCCACTCCGGGTCGACATCACCTATCATCCACATTCGTGATGAATCAGAAAAATATCCGTCAAGTATGGTTGAGCAATCTACATTGATGATATCCCCGTCCTGCAGGATCACATCCTTTGACGGAATTCCATGACAGACCTGATCGTTAATTGATGTGCAGACATGCTTCGGATATCCCTCGTAATTCAGGTCGGCGGCGACTCCTCCCATTTTTTCGGTTATTGAAGCGACAATATCATCGATTTCCTGCGTATTCATACCGGCATGGATTTTCTCCCCGATCTCATCCAACACAGCCATATTGATAATCGCGCTACGTTTGATGCCCTCGATATCCTTCTCCGATTTGATGAGACTCCTGTCAGGGACAATATGCCCCTTTTTCTCATAGCTGAGTATCCTCGCGTCAAATTCCTCGTGACACATCTTGTATTTTTTTCCGCTTCCACACCAACACGGTGCGTTGCGCTGCCACTTTTTCATTTTCTGTCTCCATTTCCGACGTTTTTTCGTGATTTTTGCCCATAGCACTCTCATTCTACCACAAAACAAACATTTTCGCAACAAAAAGTGTTGACAAAGGCGTTTTTTTTTGTTATCATATCTTTTGCTGATGCGGAAGTGTCGGAATTGGCAGACGAGCAAGACTAAGGATCTTGTGTGAGCAATCACGTGTGGGTTCAAGTCCCATCTTCCGCAGGGAGTGAAAAAAGGTGTAGGAGCGAATTGCTCCTACACCCTTTTTGGTTGACAAGATGAATAAACTGCGATACGATAAGTGAAAAGCTAATAGGGAGGTTGGAGATGAAAGCCCAGGCATTTAATCCGTTTTTGCCCTTGTATGAATACGTTCCGGACGGAGAGCCACACCGGTTTGGTGATCGTATCTACCTCTACGGTTCGCATGATCGGGAGGGTGGCCACACATTTTGTATGGAAGACTACGTGGTATATTCCGCACCGGTTTCGGATCTGACAGACTGGAGATATGAGGGAGTGAGTTACCGCGCGGATCAGGATCCGGAGTACAATAAAACGCCCTATCTTTTCGCGCCGGATGTGGTCCGGGGCAACGACGGCCGGTATTATCTGTACTACGGAATGGGCGGAGAGTATGGTATCGGAGGTTATTCCGGCACCATTCGCGTGGCGGTGAGTGATCAGCCGGGAGGGCCTTTTTCTTACCTCGGGTATGTCCGAAATGCAGATGGCACACCGATGAAAAAATACATCTGTTTTGACCCCGCAGTGATAAATGACGACGGTGTGATCCGTCTTTACTACGGTACGCAGTATGGTTATGAGGAGGCTCAGGATTTTCGAAACAGAGAGGATCTGATCCGGATTGAAACCGAGATGTTCGGGATATCACGAGAGGAACTTCTGTCCTATACCGACAGCATCAATGGCGCCAATATGCTTGTATTGGAAGACGATATGTTGACAGTCAGAGAGGAAGCTCGCCATATCCTTCCCTATCCGGTTTGCAGGACTGATTTTGCGGAACATCCTTTCTTTGAGGGTTCCTCCATTCGGAAGATAGGTGCGACATATTATTTTATCTATTCCTCGTGGCTCAATCACGAGTTATGCTACGCAACAAGTCTGTATCCCGATAGAGGTTTTAAGTACGGCGGTACAATTGTTTCCAACGGGGATGTCGGGCTAAATGGAAGAAAAGCCGAAGACAGAGTAAACATGACCGGTACAACACATGGCAGTATCGTGTGCGCGGACGGTCAGTGGTATGTTTTCTATCATCGCCTTACGCATAAATCCGATTACAGTCGTCAGGCCTGCGCCGAGAAGATCACAATTGCACCGGACGGTTCGATTGCGCAGGTGCCGGTGACCAGCTGCGGACTGAATCCCGGGGCGCTTCGAGCCACGGGAACCTATCCTGCTGTCATCGCGTGCCAGATCACAAACGGACATATGCCACATGGCTCAAACAGTGTATATTCCTTTGCTTTTCCTCACGTGACACATCGGGACAAGTCAGGGGAAGCCCGGACGGAGGATGACCGCGAGCGGTTTATCGCTGAGATTGCGGATGGAACAAGGATCGGGTACAAATACTTTTCTTTTCCCGGTCCGGTACAGATCGGAGTCGAGGTTCGGTTTGAAACAGAGCATACGCGTCCCATCTTCAACGGACCGTTACGAATCGATGAACGGTGTGAGGAATCTTTGCACTTAGAATCAGATAGGGTGACCGGAACACCCGGTATTACGGCTGATGAACCATACCTGGAGGTTTTTACGGATGAAACCGGCAGCGCGATCGGATCCATCCCTTTGTCATCCGCAAAAAGTGAAGATCCTTTTGCCTGGATCATCTGCCGGGAAACCTTTGACATGCCCTCCGGTGATTATCCGTTGTTTTTTGTTTATCACGGAAAAGAGTCGTTGCAGATGAAGACGGTGGTGTTTGGTTAGAGAAGATAAAAAACCGATTACGGATTCCGGCATACCAAAAGGTGTGAAGATAAAAAGAATAAAGTAAGCAGATAGAGCCCCGACAGTCAAAAAATGACTCGTCGGGGTTTATTTTTTTGAAAAAGTTGTTGACAATCAGCTCAAGTAGTGGTAAAGTATGATTAGCACTCGAGGAGAGTGAGTGCTAACGATTCGAAAAACATAGCTGTCATGTCGGAAAAACCGGACGAATCAGCGAGCGTCAAGGGCAGGTGAAAACATGGAGTTGGAATTGACCGAACGAAAACAGAAGATTCTTGAGGCAATCATCCGTACCTATATGGAAACAGGCGAACCGGTGGGTTCACGAACAGTTTCCAAATTTACCGACCTGAATCTCAGCTCAGCAACAATCCGTAACGAGATGGCTGACCTGGAGGAAATGGGTTATATCCTCCAGCCGCATACCTCTGCCGGACGAATCCCGTCGGACAAGGCCTACCGAATGTATGTTGACACCATACTACAGGCAAAGGACAAGGAGGTCAGTGACATCCAGGATCTACTGCTGGAACGTGAGGACAAAATTGACCTGCTGCTGAAACAGGTGGCAAAGCTCCTTGCACAGAATACAAATTACACCACAATGGTAACAAAACCGCGCTATGAGCATAGGAAGATCAAATTCATCCAGCTCAGTCGCACCGGCGATGATCAGCTGCTGGTTCTCATTGTCACACAGAACAACCACGTGACAAACAAATTCATTCAGCTGGATTCGGAGATTCCGGAAAACGACCTCGCACAGTTGAATTTTCTGTTGAATACGGCAATGAACGGATTAGACGTCAACGAGATATCGATTGCGTTGGCACAGAAAATCCGCGGTCAGGCCGGTGAGTACGAGGCGTTGGCTGCATCAATAATAGATACGATTGCGGCAGCGATGGCGGATGACGATTCGGAGATTTATACCTCGGGTGCTACGAACATCCTGAAGTACCCGGAGCTCATGGACAAGGAAAAAATGGAGGGACTCCTCTCCACCTTTGAAGAAAAGCAGATGCTGACCGCATGGGCCAATGACGGCACTCTTTCGGAGAATCAGGAACATGCAATCCAGGTCTACATCGGCGAGGAATCGCCCATAGAGAGCATGCGTGATTGTTCAGTCGTAACAGCTACATATCAGATTGAAGAAGGCGTGTACGGCAAAATCGGTATTGTCGGGCCGAAACGTATGGATTACGAAAGAGTAGTCGGCACTCTCGAGAACTGCATGCAACAGTTAGATACTATTTTTAAAGGGAAAAAGGAAAAAGCGCTTCCTGATAAAAATATATAAGATTGTAAATACAGGAGGTTTATCATGGCAGATGAAAAAGAGCCGGAGGTTATGACAGCGGCGGATCTGCAGCGGCGGATGCAGGCAGGCGGATGTATGTCGGACTCACGCGATGCTGATTCCGAGGACACAGGGAACGACAGCGTAACCATAACTGGCGAGGACATGATGGAAAACAATAACGATACAGGCACCGGCACAAAAGATGAAACAGCGGAAGGAGCTGATGCTAATGGAGGAAACGACACAGACGACGGCACTGATACTGCCGACGCAGGCACCCCGGACAAATCGTCAGAGAATACCGGCACGGATGATAGCAGCGCTGGGAATGCTCCTGAGGATGAAAAGTCCGGACGAAAGGGAAAGAAAAAGAAACGCGAGAAAAAGGATCCGCGAGACGAGAAAATAGCGGAACTGAACGACAGGCTGTTGCGGAATCTCGCTGAATTTGAGAATTTCCGCAATCGTTCAGAGAAGGAAAAGGAAGCCAGATTCGACATGGGCGCCCGAACGGTCGTTGAGAAAATACTTCCGGTAGTCGACAACCTCGAGCGAGGACTCGGGGGACTGACTGATGAGGAGAAGGAACAGCCTTTCGCAGCCGGCATTCTCGCCGTATATAAACAGCTTCAGACAGTGTTCACCGAGATGGGTGTCACTCCTATAGAGGCTGTCGGAAAGGAATTCGATCCGAACCTGCACCAGGCGGTAATGCATGACGAGGATGACTCGGATGTGAAAAACCAGGTGGTCGAGGAATTGCAGAAGGGCTACATGTACAAGGACACAGTGGTCAGATATTCGATGGTAAAGGTACTGAATTAGTGTCCCGGATTTGGAGCAAAACAACAATTAGTGAAATCATTTAAATAGTGAAATCATTTAAAGAAAGAAGAAAGGAAAGGTGATCATCATGGGAAAGATCATAGGAATTGACTTAGGAACAACAAACAGCTGCGTAGCAGTTATGGAGGGTGGTAAACCGGTCGTTATCGCGAATGCCGAGGGTTCCCGTACAACCCCGTCCATCGTCGCATTTACCAAGGACGGTGAGCGTCTGGTCGGTGAGCCGGCAAAGCGTCAGGCGGTAACCAACGCGGAGAAAACAATATCCTCCATCAAACGTCAGATGGGTACTGATTTCAAAGCATCTATCGATGACAAGCGTTATTCACCGCAGGAGATCTCGGCAATGATCCTCCAGAAGCTTAAAGGAGACGCTGAGGCCTATCTCGGCGGAGAGAAAGTAACAGAAGCAGTAATCACTGTTCCGGCATACTTTAATGACGCACAGCGCCAGGCAACCAAGGACGCCGGCAAGATTGCAGGACTTGATGTAAAACGAATCATCAACGAGCCTACCGCAGCCGCTCTCGCATACGGACTTGACAACGAAGGTGAGCAGAAGATCATGGTATACGACCTCGGCGGTGGTACATTCGATGTATCAATCATCGAGATTGGTGATGGTGTAATCGAGGTTCTCTCTACCTCCGGCGATAACCGTCTCGGCGGTGACGATTTCGACAACAAGATCTGTGATTACATGGTATCTGAATTTAAAAAGCAGGAGGGCGTTGACCTCTCAACAGACAAGATGGCAATGCAGCGTCTGAAAGAAGCCGCTGAGAAGGCTAAGAAGGAACTCTCTGCCTCCACAACGACAAATATCAACCTGCCGTTCATCACAGCAACACAGGAGGGGCCGAAGCATTTCGATATGAACCTGACACGCGCCAAATTCGATGAGCTGACCTCGGATCTCGTTGAGCGTACGGCAACACCGGTTCAGAACGCATTGAAGGATGCAGGCATCTCGGCATCAGAACTCAGCAAGGTTCTCCTTGTAGGTGGTTCGACACGTATTCCGGCTGTCCAGGACAAGGTTAAACAGCTGACAGGCCACGATCCGAACAAGTCACTTAACCCTGATGAGTGTGTGGCTCTCGGCGCTTCCATCCAGGGCGGAAAACTGGCAGGCGATTCCGGCGCGGGCGACATCCTTCTTCTGGATGTAACACCTCTGTCACTCTCCATCGAGACCATGGGCGGTGTTGCCACCAGACTTATCGAGAGAAATACAACCATCCCGGCTAAAAAGAGCCAGATTTTCTCTACTGCAGCAGATAATCAGACTGCCGTAGATATCAACGTGGTACAGGGTGAGCGCCAGTTCGCACGCGACAATAAATCACTCGGACAGTTCCGTCTCGACGGCATCCCGCCGGCAATGAGAGGAACCCCACAGATTGAAGTAACCTTCGATATAGATGCCAACGGTATCGTGAACGTATCTGCAAAGGATCTCGGTACAGGCAAGGAGCCGAGCAAGTCTCTGAACCCGGATGAGTGTGTAGCACTGGGTGCTTCCATTCAGGGCGGTAAGCTTGCAGGTGATGCAGGTGCCGGTGAGATCCTGCTTCTCGATGTCACGCCGCTTTC
>JAGABX010000020.1 GCA_017614395.1 Eubacterium sp. | reverse complement strand
TTACCCAGCGCTTCAATATGACATAGGTGGCAGATAATCTGCCATCTCTATTGAAGCACCCCTTAGCCTCGTGGATCCCCGCGGGGCTTTTGTGGTCATGGCGTGAACAGTAACTGAGTTTATGCTCTTGAAAAAGAAAGAATTGACCTTTTTTTAAATCCGTGATATACTCACAATGTAGGTTTTGATCTGCACGTAATAGAGGTGAAATCGATGGAAAATGAGGCTGTTTTGACCAGTGATAGGCGGTTTACTTCCTTTAAATACGGAGGAAGGACCATACGATTTGCGACATCTCACACATTGGAAGAATATAAAAGAATAATAAAATGGGATCATGGATACATTGAAGTCATTGCTAAATATGAGGGATTAGAGGAGGAGGAAGAGTATATTGATCTGATTCCGATTCTTGAAAACCTTTACATCGATCCTGATGTGTTTTTGAAAGATATTAAGAAAGTGAGGATTTCATATGACTGAAGATATTGAAACCATAGCAGATGAGGCGAATGTTATTGTTGATGGGTATGCTTTTAAAAAAGATGACTCTATATGTAGAATTATTGATTTAAACAATCCATCGAGTGCAGTTGTATTTCTTGACAATGAAGTAATAGAAACAACGATGGATGATATTGAACTTTCAATAATAACCGATTTGTTTAACAAGAACAAAAATTAAGGATAACTATCAGGATATGTACAAAAAATGGAAGCAAAAAAGTAAAAAAGGGTTTTATAAGGGATAAAAACTCTTTAGTTGTCAGCTTGAGAAAAGGAATAGAAACAAAAGTTCTTATATATCGGAATGGAGGTTAAGGATGAAAATGGAAAAACTACGCGTGTTGCGTGCTGGGCTGTTTGTGTTTGTATTAGCCGGGATTGCATTTATCTCTCAGGGGAAGGTTTCCCAGGCAAAGATAAGCTTAAGCAAGTCGACAGTTACGTTTTCTTCGCCCACGGCGAAATCGCAGACAATCACGATCAAGGGCGTGAAAAAGTCCAAGGTCAAAAACATCCGGGTTGACAACAGCTGGGAGGAATGGGTTACGATCAAGGCGAAAGGCAAGAACAAGCTCGTGATCACACCAAAACGCTCAGGTAAACTCACGTATTCACTGGGAGTTACGGTTGAATATAAATCACCCGTGAACGGTTCATACAGCGATTATGTCGGGTTTAAAAAGATCATCATCAAGGGCAGTTCCAAGATATACATCAAAACGGCAGAGGATCTGTGCAAGATGCGAGCAGGCACCTATACGGAGCACAAATGGGAGTATTACCTCGATGCGGATATCGACATGACCGGCAAGGGCATGGTGAAGTATCCGGGTGAATACGGGAGCGATACCTATACCGATATATATCTGGACGGTCAGGGACATACGATAAAATCCGACACGCCGATATTCGATTCGATCAGCGGTGTTTTCAAGAACATCGTATTTGATGTGAATATCAACTGCACGGTTTCGAAAAACGACGCGAATACACAGATATGGACAGATGTACATTACAACGGTTACGGCGGTTTGGCACCGGTCGTATACAACAACGGCAAAATGATTAACTGCCGGTCGACCGGTTCAATCACGGTCAATATGGATAAGGATGTACCATCCAAACTGTCGGATGGCAGTCCCAGTAAGGTTACGGAGGCAAATATCGCCGGACTTGTTGAGGAAAACTGCAATGGTGACGCCTATATCATTCAGTGCCGTTCGGATGTGGACATCACCGTGAATTTCTCGCAGGGTGTGACGCCGTTTACGTATGTTGGTGGCATAGTGGCGCTGAATTACGGGTATACAGGTAACAAACAGTACGCTCATATCGAGGAGTGCATGTATACCGGAAAACTGCAGGTGAACAAACCGGATTCATTCGTTTGGGCGGGCGGAATTACCGGTAATAATAACGCGTATATTTCGGACTGCCTGAATACCGGATCCGTGAAGGTTGATTCCGGAAGTTTTCCGTACGGTGCCGGAATTGACGGAATGGGCGGAGGTATGGCGGTTGAGAGAGTTCTTACCATCGGTGACGTGAATTACGCCATGAAGGGTGACAGTGTCAGCGAGAGCAATCTGGCGTCCGGAGATTATGATGAGTACAAGGATGCTTTTTATCTCAAATCCAAATCCGACGGATTCAACTATCTCGGAAACCCGTTTGCGATACCGGGTGTTACGGGCATCACGGATGAGGAACTGAAAAATCAGGCGACATTTATCAATTTTGATTTTGAAAAAGTATGGACTATGGGTGACAACGGTCCTACGTTAAAAAATGTTCCGGCGTAGGATATATGGATTGTATAGGCGAGATATATACGTTAAACACCGATGTGATTCGCACGGGTAGTTACGTTGAGATATACAGCAGATACTTTTTGAAAAATCGTTGAAATACGGATAATAAAGAATTATGACATTAGAAGATGAGATTAAAAAGAACAGATTTTCCCGATTCCAGATTCTATGTGGCGAAGAGTCTTTTTTGATCAATGGTTATCGCAAAATCCTGGAGGGAAAGATTATTCCGAAGGAGGACGAGTTGAACAGGCTCGTCCTTTCGGGTAAGGAAGCGACGGCGGATGCTCTGGCTGAGTTCGGAATGATGCCACCGTTTATGGGTGAGGCGCGCCTGATTTCGATCCGTGAGAGCGAGTGGTTCAATCAGTCCGGAGAGAAAAAGGAACTTCGGAAAATAATTGATTCTCTGCCACCTACCACATATGTTATTTTTTCTGAGAGAAAGGTAAACAAAAAGTTTGCTTTTTATAAACACATGTCAAAACACAGAGATACGCTTATCACTGAGTTAGATAAGAAGGATCTGCGTAAAGCGGAGGATGTTCGTGAGATTATTACATGGATTATTCAGTACGCTACGCATCATCGGACCAAGATATCTGACAGGGTAGCACGAATGCTCCTTGAGAGGATAGGAAATGACATGTACGCACTGTCACGTGAGTTAGATAAGCTGATTGGATATGTCGGAGATCGTCATGTAATACGTGAAAGTGATATAGAGGAGATTGCCGGAGGTGTACTTGAGGTAAATGTATATAAGATGGTTGATGCTGTCGGCAGAGGTGACGCAAACAATGCTCTGGGGCTGTACCGTGACCTGATCAACAACAGAGAAGATATCGGCAGAATTATGTATTTGCTCGGCATGCAGTTTAACCAGATGTATCTGCTTCGCGAATACGAGGGCCGGGGCATGAGTTCGGTGGATATGGCGAAAAAAAGCGGGGCTCCTGAGTGGAAAATACCTAATTTACTGAGAATGAGCCGCAGGTTTGATCTGAACAGGCTGAAAAAAATGGTCTCGTATTGGGCTGAGTTGGATGAATCGGTAAAAACAACGGGAACAGACCGCATGGTTGCGGCAGAACTCTTTTTAATTCAGGCATTGACAAATCCCTGATTTTATGGTTTAATATTAAAACGTGATGCTATCCGGAGCGGAAACCGTCCGAAGTCGCGACAGCGGCGAGGAATACGGTTTCGGCAACCGGACGGGTTCAGTCAGATAAACTTACATGTTTAGAGGAGACGTATCGAAGTGGTCATAACGAGCTCGACTCGAAATCGAGTTGCCTTCACGGGCACGTGGGTTCGAATCCCACCGTCTCCGTTTTGGCAGCAGGCATCTGAGTATCAGATGTCTGTTGCTAAAACATAGAAGGATTCGTACGGCTATGGGTGGTGTGAAAGGGGCGAATCCCACCGTCCGAAAGGATTCGAATGCCTGTGGCGTAATTGGGTTTTTGAGGAATGAAGAGATGAGAAAGGGAACGAAGATTGCATTGATAGTGGCAGGTTTTTCGCTGGTTGCGTTGCTTGTCGCTGTTTTTATCATAGCAAATAATTTTTTCATGGATCGTTTTCCGGAACAGTCGACTATTATCGGAGGCACTGAGGTTGCTGACAAGACCGTCTCTGAGGCCGTAGTTGCGATGAACGCCGCTGAGGGGCTTCATATGACTGTGAACAAAGCGGGAACGAGTTATGATGTGCCGCTGACCGAATCCGTTACAAGAATGTTTGACGGAGATCGTGTCCGCGAGGCTAAAAGCGAAATCTCATTCTGGGATTATCTTTTTCATAAAGAGGTTTCCATGGCGTTGAAACCGGATACTGTTTCCGTTGACGAGAAAAAGCTCCAGGCTACGATAGAATCCACCCTGCCGGAGACCAAGTATAATACTTCCGATGCGTATTTTGACAATGACTGGAATCTGATCGCCGAGGTTCAGGGTGATGACATCAATTATGAGGAGTTTCTGAAAAAGATCACGACCGATATAGAGAACGGCGAGGAGTTGAACTACAACGCCGAGGATTTTTATTTTCATCCGAGTGTTCGCGCAGAGGATGAAAACATGCAGAAGATCTATAAAAAGGTCAAAAAATACAAGGCGATGTCGATCACATTCACATTCGGTGAGTGGCGCAAAGAGGTTATA
Source organism: Eubacterium sp. (assembly GCA_017614395.1). Taxonomy (GTDB): domain Bacteria; phylum Bacillota; class Clostridia; order Lachnospirales; family Lachnospiraceae; genus Eubacterium_F. The sequence goes on along the minus strand of JAGABX010000020.1, from coordinate 19,732 downwards.
ACAAGTGAGAAGATATGCAGCAATCTGTATCTGAAGAACGACAAGGTAAAACTGAAAACCGACTGGACGCCGGATTATGTGCGCAGATTAGCGAAAAAGTATAACACGCTGGGTTCGACTCGCACGTTCAAGACAACACTCGATGGAGAAAAACAGATCACAGGGGGGACGCTTGGCTGGTGGATCAACGAGGAGGAAACACTGAAAAATCTGAATGAAGCGTTGAAAAAAATGAAAGCGGTCACAATGAAGCCGGTTTATAGAAACCAAGGTGCGACATTCGGAAAGAAAAATGATATCGGGAAAACCTATGTGGAGGTTTCTATCAATCATCAGCATGTTTGGGTGTACATAAAGGGTGAGTTGAAACTGGAAACGGATTGTGTGACAGGCGTTCCGAATAAAGAGCGTATGACACACCCGGGCTGCCATTATGTATATGCCAAGCAGAGAGATCGTTATCTTGGCACTATGGAGGTGCAGGGGTATCATACGCATGTGGACTATTTTATGCCGTTCAACGGCGGTGAAGGTTTACATGACGCACCGTGGCGCGGAAGCTTCGGTGGTTCAATTTATCTTTCGAGCGGGTCACACGGGTGCGTTAATCTGCCTCCTTCGATGGCGGCAGCTATCTATGATTTAGTAGAGGTTGGAACACCGGTAATCGTTTATGACTAATCTATAAGAGCCATATTAAATATATGGCTCCAGGACCTCGCCGATCGAGTCGTGGATCACGAGGTTCGCGGCGGAGTCGCGAGAGGTTTTGTCACGGTTGATGAGGACGAGTTTTTTGCCATGGTAGTAGTCAATCAGACCGGCCGCCGGGTAAACTACGAGGGATGTTCCTCCGATGATGAGCATGTCAGCATTGCGGATATGTTCTACAGAACGGCTGAGGATACTCTGGTTGAGTCCCTCCTCGTAGAGGACAACATCCGGTTTGATCATTTTGTGGCAGTCGTCACAGTAGGGGACTTTTTCGTCCTCTATTTTTTTTATGACCTCGTCTAAATTATAGGAACGACCGCAGCTCATACAATAGTTTCTGAGAACTGATCCGTGTAACTCCAAAACCTCCTCACTACCGGCTTTCTGGTGCAGTCCGTCTATATTCTGGGTTATCACGGCTTTCAGTTTGCCTCTTTTTTCCAATGCAGCCAATGCCTTGTGCGCGTTGTTTGGCTCGGCATCAGGAGCAAGGACCTTGTTGTTATAGAATCGGAAGAATTCCTCCGGTTCGCGCATGAAAAATGAATGGGAGAGCATTGTCTCGGGAGGATATTTGTATTGCTGGTTATATAGTCCGTCAACGCTCCTGAAATCCGGGATTCCGCTTTCGGTGGACACGCCCGCGCCTCCGAAAAATACAATATAGTTGCTTTCTTCGATCCATTCGGTCAGTTGTTTGTTTTCTTTCATTAGTTTTTACCTCCTTAGTTTTCTGAGATTTCCGTTTCATTTATTCGCATTTCGTACTGTATCAGGTCCTTCTGGAATTGTATTAAACTATGACTCATTATATCACATATTGACGATTAAGTCAAAATAAGTTATACTAAATAGGAGCGGAATAGTATAGGAGGCAAGATACAGGTGCGTTGATAAGGATTATTTGATAAGGATGATATGGAAACTGATCAGTACCGCGATTGAAAAAGGAGGTGCCTATGAAACGAATCAAACATAGACATGTGCATTCCATAATAATCATTCTTGCCTTGGTGATGGGAACCATATATCAGCCGGGAACTGTGTTGCGCTCGGATGCTGTTTCCGTGTCAGACAATGCGTTCTCAAGAGGTGATGTTTCCTCATCGCAGTTAGCAAAGTCCTCTGTTTACGGGCATATTCCGGAACTGAGTCAGTTTGTTTATCCAAAACAAAACCGCCTGAACAAAAGCAAGCAAAGTGGCAACGCGCAAATCCTGTCAGACTATGATGGCAGAGATGAATTAAACTGGCCGGTTCGTGACCAGGGGGAAAACGGGCTTTGTTGGGATTTTACTGCATGCGCGGTCGGTGAGGCAAGTTATCGAAAAACCGTCACAGAATCTGGGATTGATTTTTCTGAGGTTCATATGTCCTATTCGATGAGTGGTAATTGCGGTAATGAATTGCAAGGATATGATCGTCCTCCGTCAGGAGGTGGAAATCGTTTGTTGGCGGCCTCGTACCTGATGCGTGAAACGGATTTGAGCGGTTTTGTGATGGAGGAGGAGGATCCGTATGTAATGGAACCTGATCATAACTATGTTCACGATGAAATGCAGGATCGTTCGCTGGATATAACAAGGTCCAAAGACAAGGCGTATAAAGTTGAAAATTGTATTTTTATTTCAGGAGATGATAGTGCGGCAAAAACAGATTCAGAGAAGATAGCGATCAAGCAAGCTATCATGAAATATGGGGCGGTCGGTGCTTCTATGTACATGATACAAGAAGATAAATATTTAAGCACAGATAAAAAATCGTACTGCTATGACGAAAATAAAATGTATTTAGAACAAATGGGATGGAACGAAGAAGACTATCCATTTTTGAAAAATTCACTTGCTGCTAATCACGATGTAGTGATAGCCGGTTGGAATGATAATTATTCCAGGGATAATTTTCCTGAAGGCGGTGTGGCCGGGAAACCAACTAACGATGGCGCCTGGCTTGTTCGAAACAGCTGGGGAGATGACTGGGGTGAAAATGGATATTTCTGGATTTCATATGAGGATACTAATTTTCCGCAGGAGGCCTATGTATATGATGGAATAAAGCCCTATGTTGCACAGAACAGCAGGAAGGTATATGAAGATGACTATTATAATAATGGAGTCGGAATTTACGAAGATTGCGATACAGCCTATTTTGCCAAGAAATTTACTCCTGAAAAAGCACATGAAAAACTGACGGAAATCAAAGTTTTTATCCCGGTTGCCAAATCCAGGGTCAGTGTGGATTGTATAGACAGTCCGGAGGTTACCTATATAGGAAAAGACAAGGATGATGATGAGTATTACAGGTTATCCGATGCAAACAGGTCGTTTTCGTCAGGCACAATGAGGAATCTGGTGAATAAATCATATACCTATCCGGGATGGTACACTATTCGCTTGTCTGATCCTGTCACGCTTTCCGGTGAAGATTTTATGGTTGTAATAAAGATAGAATGCCCGAATACAGGAGAAGTAGGTATTGGCGTTCCGGATTCCATTGAAGAATTGGATGATGTATGTTATATGTCGTTTAGTGACGATGGAACAGAGTATAATGAATCTGAATGGAATTTTGATATCAAAGCAATCACTGATACAACGGAAGCTGTCGACAAAACGCCGACGCCATCGCCGACGCCATCGCCGACACCAACGCCGACGAGAAAGCCAGGCAGCGGTGATTCGGGCAGTTACTCCGGTGGGAATTCCGGCGGTTATACGTATCCGGATGCAATGCCCGATACAACATCTGCGCCTACTGAGGCGCCGGCTGTTACAGAAGTCCCGACCGACTCGGAGGCTCCGAACGCAAGCCCGATACCGTCCGGGAATCCGGCCTCGATTCCGGCACCGACAATTGCTCCGTCGACGGAACCGCAGCCGAGTGCAGACCCCGGAAAAAGCCCTGCGCCAACCGGAGAACCGGAACTCCGGCCGGACAATCCGATTGTGGATACAACCACCGATAAGGACGGAAATGAGGTTACGACAACGACGTCGATCGGCAAGGACGGTGTTGTTACGCTCGAGACGGTGATACGGAGTGAGAATGGTACTGTCACATCAGCGGAGTACAAGGTCAGCAATGATATAAAGCGGACTGTGGAACTATCCTCACTATCGACGACGGGAAATGAACGTGCCGTGACGATTCCGAATGAGGTCACGATTCTCGGAATAAAATACAGAGTAACCGTCCTCAAAAAGGGTATGTTGAAAAAGTCGAAAAAGAAACCAATGGAAGTCCGCGTGAGTGCTACCGGAATCAAAAAGATTGAAAAGGGCGCATTTAACGGAATGGCGAAAAAAGGCGTCATATATGTTGCCGGTTCAAAAAAGAAGTATAAAAAGATTAAAAGAAAGATCAAAAAGTCCGGATTGCCGAAAGGAGTGAAGGTAAAACGCCTGTCGGGGTAATTGATCTGCGGAAGATTCGTGTGCGGTTTTGATAACTACGTTATGAGGTTTGACAGACAGTTGATGTTATAGTATCATATTTCCCGTGTGATTTTTGAGGGATATGATAATAGATTATTAACCCTTGAAAATCAATAAACGATGATCAATGGGAGCGGAAACCGTCCGAAGTCGCGACAGCGGCGAGGAATACGGTTTCGGCAACCGGACGGGATCAGTCAGATAAAACTTCAGTTTTAGAGGAGGAGTTTATCATGAGCGTAGCTATCATGACGGACAGTAACAGCGGAATAACACAGGCAGAGGCACGGGATTTAGGAATCATGGTCGTGCCGATGCCTTTTTATATTGATGAAGCGGTTTATTATGAAGACATCACGATGAGCCAGGCCGAGTTTTACGAGTATCTTGCGAAAAAGGTTGATGTCAAAACCTCTCAGCCGACACCTGACAGTTTGATGAATACCTGGCGTGAGGCGCTGAAGGACAATGATGAGGTCGTATATATTCCGATGTCCAGCGGACTCAGCAGTTCATGCGGCTCGGCAAAGATGCTGGCGGAGGAGGATGAGTTTGAGGGACGCGTTCTGGTTGTTGATAATCAACGTATTTCCGTAACGCAGCGCCAATCAACCATGGATGCGATCGCACTCGCGGACAAAGGATACAGCGGAACTGAGATCAGGGACATACTGATGCGATGCAAATTTGAGTCGAGCATATATATCATGATGGATACTCTGTATTATCTGAAAAAAGGAGGGCGGATAACTCCGGCTGCCGCCGCGATCGGAACCCTGCTGAAAATCAGGCCGGTTCTCCAGATCCAGGGAGAGAAATTGGATGCCTATACCAAGGTTAAGACGGTTAAACAGGGCAAGGTTGCCATGATGAAGGCGATTTGGAAGGACATTAAGGAGAGATTCGGCGATGATGATGGCAGCAACTGTAATCTTGCAATAGCATATACCGCCTCGCCTGACGAGGTTTCCGCATTTGAGGCGGAGGTGAGAGAGGCTTTTCCGATGAATACGAAACTGCAGATTGATCCTCTGTCATTGAGTGTTTCATGTCATATTGGTCCGGGAGCACTCGCTCTTGCTGTTTCAAAAAAAGTTGACGAGTTGAACTAAGGAATCGCTGATTTAATCAGTGTATCTCTAAAACAAAAAAAACAGGACATATATGACCGGTCCGATTGGCATAGGAGTAGCCGGAATCAGTTTGAAGATTGTATAGAAATAAAAAGGGCACACCGAAATGATGTGTCCTTTATTTTTGTTAATCAGAAAACGTTACACTAAAATCAGGCGCCGGTTGAGTCAAATGAATCATCCGGATCAGAACTGCCACTCAGATCATCGTCAAAATCATCATCAAAATCATCATAGTCGAAATCAGAATCGAAATCAGCATATTTCGGATTCATGTAACGATATACAGCATATGCAATCGCCGCAACGGTTGCAACTGCGCCGACAATCACTAAAAGGGTAACGATCGGATGACCTTTTTTCTTCTCCTCCTGTTTACGAATCTTGCGAACCAGGTCGTTTGACTTTACAGCAGATACAATTCCATCAAATCTCTCAGACATTTTTTTCCTCCCGTTTACATGAATTTTGCGATCTCCGGTTAAATATGAGCCGCAATTAACACGTTCTGTAAAAACTATGTAACTATCATATCACACTTTTTATAAGATTTCCACTGTTTTTTTTATTTTTTTGAGATTTTTGTGTGTAATTCTGATTTTTTCCTGTTTTTTTAAGATAATTGCGTGAATTTCTGCGGGACCGGTTATGCTTTTTTTATACCTTTAAAATCCGATCTGACCTTTCTCACGCCGAAATCCTCAAATTCAACGGTGATTTCAGTATAATCGCCCTTATCAACAGTTTCCGTAACGGTTCCGATACCGAATTTGACATGTTCAACGCTGTCACCTTCGGAGTAGGACTCATTTGAGGAAGAAGCAGAAGATGAAGCAGCAAATCCTTTTTTTATGTACGGATTATTGGCGAACAGGTTATTCAGTATATCTTTGGAATTACTACTGGATGTCTGTTTTCTGTTTCCCGAAGTTCCATAGGATGCTCGTTTATTGCTTTCATTAAAATCGAAAAATGGAATATTGTCATCATTGTCATAACTGCCGGACCGGGATACTGATGATGTTCTCGATGATGAGCCTCGTTTCTGATTAACGAGATGTCTCGGGATTTCGTTGATAAACCTTGATGGTGCGTTATACTCGGGTTGTCCGTTTCTCATGCGTCTGGCCGCGCCCGTGAGAGTAAGGATTTTTTTCGCACGTGTGAAACCGACATAGCAGAGACGTCTTTCCTCCTCGATTTCCTCATCATCAAACATGGACATTGAGCTCGGAAAAACATTTTCCTCCATGCCGACAATATATACATACGGGAATTCCAGTCCCTTGGCACCGTGCATCGTCATTAACAAAACCTGATCCGCATCTGTATCAACCGTGTCGATATCGGCAACAAGCGCGATGTTCTCCAACAGGCCGGAGAGGGGAGGAGTTTCGGTTTCCTCTTCATATTGCGCGATTTTATTGATCAACGACTCGATGTTTTCCAGCCTGGCCTCTGACTCGGGAGTGCCTTCTTCTTCCAGTTCCGAACGATATCCTGTTTCATCTATGACAGTTTCCATCAGATCTTCCAATGATGTGTATTCATCTCTGTCAGGCATTGCCGAGACTCTCAAGCGCTGCCTGTAATCCTCGATCATGCTGACAAATGAGTTGATCCCGGGGAGACTTCTGCCGAGTCCGTTGATATAATCAGCGTGAGTCAGGGCATCATAGAAGGACATGCCGTTATCAGCGGCATAGGCCGAAATCCTGTCTATCGACGTGTTTCCGATGCCACGTCGGGGTATATTTATGATTCGTTTAACAGCTACATCATCGTTGCCGTTATCTATTGTTTTCAGGTAGCAAATCAGATCCTTGATTTCTTTGCGTGCATAGAAATTAACCGCACCTATAATTCGGTACGGAATACCCGCGAGGACAAGTTTTTCCTCAAAAAGCCGTGACTGCGCATTTGCACGATAGAGTATGGCAAAGTCGTTATATTTAGAGCCGGATTCACGCACTCGTTTTGCAATATCATCTACAACTCCTTCGGCTTCATCGTAATCGGATTCAAATTTGGCATATATTATCGGCTCGCCCTCCTCGGCGTCAGTCCATAGGGTTTTATCCTTTCTCATGCTGTTGTTTTTGATCACTCCCGAAGCGGCTGCCAGTATTTTTTTAGTGGATCGATAATTCTGTTCAAGTCTGATTACCTTAGTTTCCGGAAATGCTTTTTCAAAATTCAGGATATTATAGATGTTGGCGCCTCTGAATTTATATATAGACTGGTCATCATCGCCTACAACACAGAGGTTTTTGTAACGGGAGGCGAGTAACTCCAACAACTTGAATTGCGCGGTATTGGTGTCCTGATACTCGTCTACCAGGATATAGCGAAAACGTTCCTGATAGTAATCGAGGACGTCAGGTTCTTCGATAAAAAGCCTGACAGTCAGAAAGATAAGATCATCAAAATCTAAGGCGTTGTTTTTAACAAGTCGACTCTGATATTCAGTGTAGAGGTCTGATTGTATTCTTTTTCCGTAATCGCCGGACACGTCAGCAGCGAAATCTTCAGCGCTGATAAGTTCATCCTTTGCGTGGGAGATTACGTTTAGGAAGGATCGTTCCTTGTATTTTTTAGGATCGAGGTTTTTGTCCCTGATTATGTCGCGCATCAAAACTCTCTGGTCATCAGCGTCATAAATTGAAAAACTGCGTTCATACCCCAAACGGTCGATGTATCGCCTCAGAATACGGACACAGGTGGAGTGAAAGGTGGATACCCATATACTCTCAGCACCGTATGAAACAAGGTTATCGACACGTTCGCGCATTTCACCGGCAGCCTTGTTTGTGAAGGTCAGAGCTAATATCTTGTATGGTGAAACTCCGCGTTCGCCAATCAAATACGCTATACGATGAGTCAACACGCGTGTTTTGCCGGAACCGGCGCCGGCGAGCAACAGCAGGGGACCATCCTCATGTAATACAGCCTCACGCTGTTTGTCATTCAAGCCTTCCAGTAAATTGTTTTTCATATCACAATACTCCTTTTTACATTGAAATGCTACGATTATATGGATGATTATTATTTTTATCGTAGGATGAAACTATCATAACTCGGGAAGCGTGTCATCAATCAGCCTCTCCACCATTTGCTTTTTTCAGATACGCGTCAAACGACAACAGGCAGATAAACGCAAACCGTGACAAGTAATCGGATTCTCGTTCGTCCTCAACCTCGGAGAACAGTTTCTGTGAATCCTGAAAACGGCGCAGAACATCCTTGGTCAGTTTGTCCGTCATCTTTTTTTCCATCGTGAATATCTGGGAGTAGATCTCATCTATTCCGATGGATTTGTTGCTGTCATCATAGAATATTTCCTTCAATGGATGGAAAATACGCTGAATATCGTCAATTGAGAGCACGTTTTTGAAATAGTACAGCAGGATCAGCAGACACATGTGATCCTTCGAATACCTTTTTTTTTCAGGAGGAGGCAAAACATCGTTTTTTGTGTAGTTGTTGATCATTGTTTTGGTCAGGACTTTGTCATCGTCGCTTCGTTTGCATGCGCCGAGATGATTGTCCATAAATGTTGTTACCTGATCCATGTATAACTCAATATCAGGTATAATGGCGGGATCGATATAATCGATTTCATTCATCTTGTTTATTATATCCATCAGGCAGTCTTCCGTGCTTGGATGTGATTTTTTTGTCACACTCATTAGTTATTTCCCCCTAAATCAAACATTTATTCAAATAATAACACATTTTCACTTGAAAGTCTATCCGTTTTTGTGTAAAATAGATATCGAGGTTACGCAAGAATAAGTTGCATCATTTCCGGAGGATTGCCATGCGGTTTTCATTACGTAAAAAAACCATTCTTTTAATTGTGCTGTTTGCTGTTTTGCTGTCAGGGGTAGGTGTGGCAATCAGTACGGTCATCATCAGGAGTATAGTCGATACGGATTATAAATCCGATGCAGACCATCTTGCATTGACTTTATCCCATCTCGTGGATGGGGATCAGGTTGGCGTTGTCAGAAATCAGGTTATGGAAATATACAGGAAAACTACTTATAAAGTTAGCAGTGAGGATTGGGGATCACCGGAATTTGAGGAATATACATCATTGTATTCAGGAATAATGGATACTGATGAATTTAAGACCCTTCATAAACAACTGACTGACATACAGAATGACAATGATGTTGACTGCATGTATATAATATATGCCGATAAGGCAACAAAAAACGGAATTTACCTGGTTGATGCCGCGGAGGAGGATCCATGCACTCCCGGAGTGTTTGATCCGATTTATGAGTTCAATTATCCTTCACTCGATGATCCGGAGAGAGGTTTTCCCGCATATATCACAGATACCGGATACGGCTGGCTCCTGACTGCAGGCGCGCCGGTACATGATTCAAACGGCGATGTAGTCGCGTTCGCAGCTGTTGATATCTCGATGGATGAGATACGCGCGAAGCAAAATGATTATTTTTTAATGACACTTTTTATTATGATAGGAATGACGTTGATCTTCTGTCTCGTCGGTTATTTCCTTGTCAATCATTTTGCGGTAAAACCACTGAGGATGCTGTCGTCTGCAGCGCAGCAGTATTGCAGCAAGGTGGATAAAGACACAAATATCGGTTTCGCCGACCTGCATATCACAACGCGGGATGAAATCGGCGAGTTGTCGGATTCAATGAAGCAGATGGAACGAGATATCCAAAAATACGTCGATAACCTGATCAAGACAAGGGAACAGCTCAGTCAGTCCAGAGAGAGAGCAGCAGAAATGTCCGAGATAGCCAACAAGGATTCGCTGACAGGTTTGCGTAACAAACGCGCATATGATTTGGATTCAATGAACCTTGAGGATGATATTCGTGTAAATCAGGCAGAGTTCGGCATTGTTATGGTTGACATGAATTATCTGAAACAGACAAATGACAATTACGGACATGACAAGGGAGACATTGCCATATGTATGACAAGCAGGATTATTTGTGATACATTTAAACATTCCCCTGTATATCGTGTGGGTGGAGATGAGTTTGTAGTTATAATCAGAAACACCGACTATAACAATATAAACGGACTGATTCGCGTTTTCCAGAACTCCGTCAGCCAGAAAACAAATAATACTCTGCTGAATCCATGGGAGAGGATTTCCGCCGCTATAGGTTATGCATTATATGATAAAGATATTGATTCAAATGTGGAGGATGTATTCAGACGCGCTGATGAGAACATGTATATTGAGAAAAATCGTATGAAGGGATTATAAATGGGTAAAAAGAAAAAGAACAGGATACCTGACGGTCCGGCAGAGCCGTTTTGCGAGCATTTTGAAATGTGTGGCGGTTGCACGTACCAGAGGTTTGATTACGAGGGACAGGCGGTAGAGAAACTGAAAAAGGTTCAGGAGTTGATGGCGGAAGCATATCCGGACGGTTTTCCCCTCGAAACGGTGCTTGCCAGTCCCAGACGGACGGGATATCGCAACAAGATGGAGTTTTCATTCGGCGATATGGAGAAGGACGGACCTCTCACGCTCGGATTACATCAGCGTGGGAGTTTTTTCAATGTAGTGCCTATATACGATTGCCGGATAGTTGATAGTGATTACAGGGCGATATTGTGGGCGACCATGCAGTATTTTCGGGAGTCAGGCATCCCATATGTTCATAAAAAGACTCACGAAGGAGTGCTCCGCCACCTGTTGATCAGAAAAAGTGTGGCGACAGGAGAGATACTGGTTGCACTCGTTACGAGCTCATCAGGGATCAGCATCACGAAAAACGAAAGCCCGGATTGGGAACCCGACTGGATCCGTGAGTATGCTGAGAGGTTAAAAATACTTGATCTGTACGGAACCATTGCCGGAATCCTGCATATAATAAATGACAGTTTGGCTGATGTGGTTCAATCTGACAGGACAGTTCTGCTGTATGGGAAGGATTGGATAGAGGAGAGAGTTCTCGGCCTGTCGTTCAAAATAACGCCGTTTTCCTTTTTCCAAACGAATACAACAGGAGCGGAGGTGCTCTATTCGGTGGTGCGGGATTATATAGGAGATGTATCCGGGATGACCGTGTATGACCTGTATTCCGGGACCGGAACGATCGCTCAGATCCTGTCACCGACAGCGAAACAGGTGGTCGGAGTTGAAATAGTGGAGGAGGCTGTCGAGGCTGCGAGAGAAAATGCTGAGAGGAACGGATTGACAAATTGTGAGTTTATTGCGGGTGATGTTCTGCAGGTATTGGAGGATCTGACGGAACCGCCGGATGTGATGGTACTCGATCCGCCACGAGAAGGAATTCACCCGAAAGCATTGCCAAAACTTTTGTCCTATGGTGTCAGGCATTTTGTTTATGTATCATGCAAACCGGAGTCATTGGCGCGGGACATGGGACCGATCTCGGAGGCCGGTTATATACCGGTGAAGGCTGTATGCGTTGATATGTTTCCATGGACGAAACATGTTGAGACATGTGTTCTCTTATCAAAGACCGGTGCGTAGCTCGAGAGCGGAATTTCCGATTAAGGCAGAAATAACTCATATGGGGGAATTACATGGAAAACCGAATTCTATTAGATAAATATGATATTTTGAAACGAACCCTTACCTCCTACCAAAGTGTGGCGGTGGCATTTTCCGGTGGCGTGGATTCCTCCTTTTTATTGTATACAGCAAGTAAAACTCTGGGAAACAAAACACTCGCGATTACTGCAAAATCACGAGTGATGCCGGGGACGGAGATGACTGAGGCAACTGAATTTTGTAAAAAGCTCGGTGTTCGCCAGATGATAATAGAGCCGGACGTGTTGTCAATTCCCGGATTTTCAGACAACCCGCCCGACAGATGTTATATTTGCAAGAAAAACCTGTTTTCCAGGATGAAGGACATAGCCATGGATACCGGAATGAGAGTTCTGATCGAGGGCTCAAATGTCGATGACAGGGGCGATTTCAGACCTGGATTAAGGGCACTTGAAGAATTAAAGATCCATAGTCCTCTTGTTGAGTTAGGGTTTACAAAAAAGGAAATCAGGGCATTATCTCACGCGTTGGATTTGCCTACGTGGGACAAACCATCGTATGCATGTCTGGCAACGAGGATTCCGTACGGTGAGACTATTGATGCTTCAAAACTTGAAATGGTTGAAAAAGCGGAACAATATCTGCGTGATTTAGGTTTTCGCGAGGTCAGAGTCCGGGTGCATGGTACAGTCAGTGCGCGTATAGAGTTAAATCCCAATGATTTTTCACGGTTTATGCGCGGTGACGTGCGTTTGGAGGTCAACCTCATGCTGAAACGGATGGGGTTTGCCTATGTCAGTCTGGATCTGCAGGGATACCGGACAGGAAGCATGAATGAGGTTCTGCCGGAGAGCCTGTAAAAAAAATCGGCTCCGCATGGGAGCCGAGATATTAAGCGTTGTGTGATTATCATATTTTGATTATCAGATGTCAAGGAACTTTTTCTTCACAACCCGTTTTGCGAGATTTATGAATGAGGCTTGTGATATATGACTGCTCTGGAAGGCTGCGTCGTCACTGCTGTATTCAGCCAGCCATTTTACATGGATTCCCGATCTGCCTGAGCCGTATATTGTAACTACCGGTTTCAGTTTCGGTTTCCGGATTTTGACGATTCCGGTCTTTTTATTAACATCGATCGTGCAGTGCAGAGTCCCACCGAGTATCTGATCGGTTTCAACCTGACCGGAAATGAAATTACCGAGTGAGTATGCACAGAAACCCTTTCGTCCGCCTGATTTTATCCATGAGCAGTCCTGCAATACATGAGGATGCGTGCCTATGATGACATCTGCGCCCCATTCGACTAAATCTTTTGCGAGGCTTTTCTGATCGGATGAGATGGTGTGAGAGTTTTCGACACCCCAGTGGCATGAAACCATGACAACGTCAACCTTTTTACGGAGAGCCTTGACCTGCTTCTGTATGAGGGAACGCTCGCTTAATGTTACAACTCTGTAGGTACTGTCGCTCGCGATGGAAATCCCGTTTGTTCCGTAGGTGTAACTGAGGAAGCCGACCTTGACTCCGTTAATTTCACGTATCAATTGGGGCAGGGGTTTGCTGCGTTTAACGATACCGACCTGATATGCGTCCTTGCCCTCACCTTTACGCGCCATTTTGTTCCAAAAATCCATGGAAGCGGACAAACCGCCTGATAATTTATCATAACTGTGATTTGATGCTGTGTTAAAAACAGTGAAGCCGTCCTCCCGTAAATCCTTTACGACCTGCGTGGGCGTGGAAAAATTAGGATATCCTGCCGGAGCATAGGTGCCGTTAACAAGAGTTTCCTGGTTGATCCAGTTCATATCATGATCCAGGAAAAAGCCTTTGACGAGTTTGTAGCAGTATTTAAAATCGTATTTTTGTCCGATCTGGCGTCCCCTGGCCGCTGCCTGTTCATACAGACAGGAGTGAATCAGATTGTCGCCACTGGCGGTAAATGTAAACGAAACTATGTCTGATGAATCATCCGGTGCGGATGTGGGTGCCGGAGTCTCAGTTTCAATCGGCGCCTTTGTCGGAGAAGTTGTAGCAGCAGGTCCGGTTGTTACTGATTCACCGGATGCTGCAGGCGATGTCAGATCAGTTGCCGACGGAGTTGCAGAAGCGGATGCGGCAGCTACCTGCGAGCTGTTGTTGTCGCCGGTTTTTAACATTACGACAAACATCAGGATGATCACGGTCATGCAAAGTGCTGATGTGATCAGAAAAGGTTTTTTGGAATTCTTTTTTGAATACATGATATCCCCTCATTTTTTTAAAAGTCCATTGCGAATTATCGCACTTTTTCGGGAAATAGTCAACAATAATTTTAATTTTTCAGTAAAAAAAATGAAACATTTTCATATTTTGTGCCACTGCCGGTTTCAAACCACAATTTGTAGAAGGTGATTCAGATAATAATTTCAGATAATAAATTGTTTTTTGGAGGAAATCATAATGAGAATTCTGATAACAAATGATGATGGGATAATGGCTGACGGAATAATCCGTTTGACTGAAGCAGCCTTGAAGTACGGTGATGTATGGGTTGTTGCTCCTGAGAGTCAGCGGAGCGCGGCTTCACATGCCATAACACTTCGCGACCCGATTGATGTTTTTCCGTACCCGAATTTCCCGGTAAAGGGCGTTACGGCATGGAGTTGCAGCGGCACACCTGCCGATTGCGTGCGCGTCGGCTCGCTTAATTTGATGCCTGAACGTCCGGAGGTGGTTTTATCAGGAATAAATTATGGCTATAATGCAGCAACTGATATCCAGTATTCAGGAACATTGGGCGCGGCTTTTGAGGCGGCGTTTCAGGGATATCACGCAATTGCTTTTTCTGAATCGGCCGATCCGTGTCATGAAACGGCAGACCGGTATTTAGATGAGATGCTAAGGGAGGCATTGGATGTTAAACTGGACTACGGGCAGGTTGTTAATATCAATTTTCCACATGGCTCTCTCGATGATTGCAAGGGAATAAAAAGAGGCTGCTCAGTATCCCGTGGAATGTTTTACAAGGATCGTTATAAACAGGCGAGACAACGTGAGGATGGTGGTTTTGAACTCATGGTAGACGGGATATGGACTGCGGTGGGAGAGGACGGAACAGACCTGAAAGCCATTATTGACGGTTATGTTGCTGTGGGTATTGTAAATAATATCAAATAAAAATAACTTGAAAAACAGTAAAAAGTGTGATAGAATACAATTTGTTTGAATTCTTATGTTTATTATACTCACAAGGAGGAAGAATTATGTACAGTTACAATTTCGGTGGCGGTTACGCAGCTGCTACCGTGGCCGGCATTGCCACATTCACATCGTTTATTGCGTTTTGTGCAGTAGCATTGATGATCGTAGCGCTTTGGTTCGTGTTCAAAAAGGCGGGAAAGCCGGGGTGGCATGCGATTATCCCGTTCCTGAACATACTTGATATGTTTGAAATATCATGGACCAAGAAAAGGGGTTGGACAACAGTTGTCCTCCTCATCGTTTCAATCGGCCTTTCTATTGTCGGCTCAATTATTTTTGCAATTACGCTCGGAGGAGCAATGTGGAAATATGGTTTTTCGGCGTTTAATCCGTCCGATTACTTTGCTTTATTACGGAGTTCGGGAGCAGGTTCGGTTGGACTTGTTATTTCCGGGGTTTTCTTCCTTGCCAGCGGAGTGGTCAGTATTGTTGCTGCTATTTTCTCATTGATTTCCATGATCAAACTCGGGAAGTCTTTCGGAAAAGAAGGTGGCTTTTTAGTAGGAATGTTTTTTGTCCCGTTTGTTTTTATTCCAATACTCGGTTTCGGCAAGGCTCAGTATATCGGACCTGATGGTGTATACGGCGGACCTGACGGAATGGGATACAGACCTGGCATGAATGGTGATGGCTATTATCAGGGTCAGGGATATTATCAGGGCGGTAACAACCAGAATGATTATTATCAGGGGCCGAACAATCAGCAGTACAATTCCGGACAGAATTATAATACCGGTGATAATAACAGTTATAATAGAAATGATTATCAGAATACATCGGACAATTCAACTGCAGGCACGTCTCAGTCAGCACCGAAATTCTGCAGAAACTGTGGGACTCCGATTCCTGAGGGATCAAAATTCTGCAGCAAGTGCGGAACACAGATCTGATTATTTCATGTATTGATACTGAAATCTATTGCTATTAAAAGGGCAGAGAATGTCGGTAAATCCGATATTCTCTGCTCATGTGTTTTTTATTGAGTGATTGAGGAACTATTTATGAATGTTGAACATAACGAGATTATCAGAAACTATCAGCGTGAACTTGAATATATTATTGAGAATATGACAGAGCGGAGCAGGCTGCTGTTGCATTGCTGTTGCGCGCCGTGTTCGAGTTATGTTACGGAGTATCTGCATAAATACTTTGATATTACAGTGTTTTTTTATAATCCGAATATAACCGGGGAAAAGGAGTATATAAAAAGGAAGGAAGAGCTGAAGAGGTATTTGAGAGAAGCTCCGTATGGAAACGGTATTGTTTTTTTGGACGGAGATTACGAACCGGAGAGGTTTGCAGATATTTCGAGAGGACTTGAGAATGAACCCGAGCGAGGACGTCGATGCACGGAATGCTATAGGCTGAGACTTGAGAAAACCGCTAGGGTGGCCAGGGACGGCGGATATGATTATTTCTGTACGACTCTTTCTATTTCTCCTCATAAGGATGCTGAGCGATTGATGCGAATAGGCGAGGAACTGGCGGGCATATGCGGAGTCAGATATTTGCCTTCGGATTTTAAGAAAAGGAACGGATACAAGCGCAGTATTGAACTCTCAAAGGAATATGGTTTGTATCGTCAGGACTATTGCGGATGTGAATTTTCGATAAAAAACAAAAAAAATGAATAACAAAAAAGGAAATCCCTTTTTTTTGTTGTAATTACTAAATGTGGGCGCTTTTTCTGATATATGGGAAAAAACGGCAGATTTATGTCGTGTTTTCGTATGTTCTGTGAGAATGCGGATTTTCGGTATTCATGCCGGGAGGTACAGTTTATGACTATTCGTGAGGAACTTGAGCAGCGCGAGCACAGGAATCTGAGCCCGGACGCTGCCTTTTCAGACAGAAGCCGCGGACGTGATGAGGATGAGGAACAATGTGATCTGCGTCCTGTATATCAGAGAGACAGGGACCGGATCCTCCACAGCAAGAGTTTTCGCAGGCTGAAGGGTAAAACACAGGTTTTTTTGGCACCGGAGGGAGATCACTACCGGAATCGCCTGACACATACATTGGAGGTTTCACAGAACGCGCGTACTGTTGCAAGGGCGTTACTGCTGAATGAGGATTTGACTGAGGCAATCGCGCTCGGTCACGATCTCGGGCATACACCGTTCGGTCATGCGGGAGAACGTCAGTTGAACGCAATCGTTCCCGGAGGCTTTCGTCATCAGGAACAGAGTGTGCGCATTGTTGAGAAAATAGAGAAAAACGGACGGGGATTGAATCTGACATATGAGGTCAGGGATGGCATCAGAAATCATTCAACAGCCGGAAATCCATCTACCAGAGAGGGAAAGATTGTCAGAATCTGTGATAAAATAGCATATGTTAATTCTGATATAGACGATGCCATCAGGGGCAATGTCATCAAGGATTCAGATATTCCGCGTGTGTTCAGGGATATGTTCGGAGAAACCCTGCGTGAACGTTTGAACACATTGATACATGATCTGATCAAAAACAGCCGGGATACCGGTGAGATTGGTTTTTCCGATGAGATTTCAGAGTGTTTCGGTGATTTGCGAAGGTTCATGTTCGACAATGTTTATGTTAATTCCATTGCAAAAAAAGAAGAGGGAAAAGCTCAGCAGCTGATTGAACATCTGTATAATTATTACAATGGAAACACGGAACAACTCCCAGCTGAGTATTTAGCAATGATCCGGGAGGGCTCGGAGGAAAAGGAGAGAGTGATTTGTGATTTTATTGCCGGAATGACTGATAATTACGCCGTAACAACCTATCGACGCCTTACGATTCCTCAGATGTGGTCAGTTTACTGAAAACATAGTATCAGTATATCGTAAATCGTGGTATATCGTGTTTATGATTTTTCGTTACATATAGAAAGGTGACGTGTTTAAATGTATTATGGTGACGAAATTGTTGAGAATGTCAGGGAACACAGTGATATTGTCGATTTGATAAAAACATACGTAAATCTGAAACGCGCCGGCAGCAATTATGTTGGGCTGTGTCCATTTCATAATGAAAAAACACCGTCGTTTTCCGTCAGTCCGACAAAACAGATTTTTTATTGTGTCGGTTGTCACAAGGGCGGTGACATATATACTTTTTTACAGGAATATGAAAATATGACGTTCTCCGAGTCAGTGCAGTTTTTGGCCGGAAGAGCAGGAATAACACTTCCGGAGGGACAGGATACACCGGAGAATCGTAAACAGAGTTCTGTCAAGGAACAGCTGTTCAAAATTAATGCAATTGCCGGAAAGTTTTATTATGGATCTTTGCATGCGGAGCGCGGCAAACCCGGCATGGAATATTTGCGTTCACGGGGTGTCAGTGATGAGATGATGAAAAAATTTGCTCTCGGATTTGCCTCGCAGAGCGGCGGACTGTATTTATATATGAAACAGCAGGGGTATAATGATGATATTCTGAGCAAGTCCGGATTATTTGTCTATGACAAATCTAAAGAACCATATGACAAGTTCTGGAACAGAGTGATGTATCCGATCGTTGACAGAAGGAATCATGTCATAGGTTTCGGTGGCAGGGTGATGGGTGACGGAAAACCCAAATATATGAATTCCCCGGAAACAGTTGTATTTGACAAAAGTAAGAACCTGTATGGAATTAACTACATTCATGGGAAACTGCCTGACGGAATAATCCTGTGCGAGGGATATATGGATGTTATCGCATTACATCAGGCCGGTTATACCAATGCGGTTGCGGCACTTGGAACGGCATTTACACCCGGTCACGCATCTCTGATAAAAAGGATGACGGATCATGTATACCTGTGCTTTGATGGTGACGGGGCAGGTGTCAGCGCAGCGATGAAGGCAATACCGGTTTTGAAGGAGGTCGGAATTCGCGCAAAGGTTATAGACCTGTCACCTCATAAGGATCCGGATGAGTTCTTCAAGGCACTTTCTGTCACGGAATTTGAGGAAAGAATAAAAAAGTCTCGAAACAGTTTCTTTTTCGAAACAGATATAATCTCGAGAGAATATGATATGGATGATCCGGAGAGAAAAACCCAGTTTATGAACGTGGTGGCAGACCGGATCGTTGAATTTGAGGATGAGATAGAGAGAAGTAATTATATTGATGCATTCTCACGTGAATACGGTGTCAGGAGTGAGGATTTCCGAGCGCTGGTAGTTAAACAGAGCGCTAAGAGAGTAGGGATGGAGCGTAAAACAAAATCATTTGATTCAAATGGCCGGGGCAACATGCGCAGTGTTCCCGTGAATGATGCAAAATCTGAGAGTCAGGGGATTTTGTTATCGTGGCTTTGTGATAATCCTGACAAGTATTCCAAATTAAAGAATTACGTTGCTGTTACTGATTTCGTAGATGAACCATACCACTCTATTGCAACCGTGGTGTATGATCAGTTAGAGCAAACAGGACAGGTTAACGCGGCAGCGATCATCAGTCAGTATAATAATCCGGATGAGCAATCGTTAGTTGCGGGAATATTCCACAGCGGAATCGTAACAGAAGGGGAAGGAGAAGAGCATGCAATTCAGGATGTTATCAGGGTTGTTCTCCGGCATTCCATTGATCACAGAAGCGCAAATGCAGTTAATATAGATGAGGTTCAAAAGCTTTTTCAGGATAAAAAGAGATTGCAGCAGTTGGTAATTGATATCAGTTGATAACAGGAGGAGAGAGATGAAGAAGAACAAAGAAGAGGAAGA
>JAGABX010000019.1 GCA_017614395.1 Eubacterium sp. | reverse complement strand
CAATATGACATTCCCTGTGTCCCTTGTAATCGCCTTTCAATGGATGATCTCTATACTTTTCAGGGAGTTCCTCTCCGGCAGCAAGCATCTCTATGACGGATTTAAGTTCACCCATGTCAAGTCCCTGCTTTTCAGCGAGTTTAAAGTCTTTTTTGAACTGTGAAGTTCTTTCAATAGTGTATTTCATGACCTTAACTCCTCAAACAGATCGTCGACAGATGAAAACCTCATTGCGTTGGGATCATCAAGAAGTGCCTCTGCTTCGTTCATAGCGGCAATTGTCTCTTCATTTGGAATGTCCGAAACGACAGGCTGAAAAAGCGTGACAAAACCACGAAGCTGGTCTTCGCTCATCATATTTACTATATTAATTGCAATGTCCCTAGTGCTCATTAAAACCACACTCCCTTCTAAACTACAACCCCCACTCTTTTCCAGCATGGTACTCCTTTGGTTCTATTCTATCATTTTTTTTGGTTTTGTCAAGAATCTGAAATATCGCTAATCACCCACGCTTTTTTTGTCATCACGGAGCGGATAACAAGCACTTTTGCTTAGACACATTTTTGACCGGGGATCATTCACCAATGTTCTAATGAACATTTTGTGTGCTATGTTATATTCTTCACCCATTTGTATTTCATATAATGTCTGTACACTGCAGGGATTTTTACAAACTCATCCAATGTCAGAATGAACGCCACGGCAAGCACCGGCAGTTCAAGCACAAACGCTCCTATCATTCCCATCGGGATGATCACACACCACAGCGTGATCAGGTCACACCACATACCAAACTTCGTGTCACCTCCCGCCGGAAAAATTCCGGCTATAATCGTGGAATTAAGCGAATTTCCGATGATGTAGTATGCAGACATAAACATCATATACTTCAGGTATTCCTGTGCCTGTGGGACGAGATGTATGATATTCATTACGAGTGGCGTGACCGCCAGCACAACAACACCGGATGCGGCACCGATGAGAATAGAAAACCGGACAAAGCTCCCGCCCGCTTTTTTTGCCTCCTCCAATTCATCACGCCCGAGCATGCCTCCGACGATGATCCCCACACCGGAAGCAATACCGAAACACAGACTGGCGATCAGGGTTCTGACGATGCTTGCGATCGAGTTGGCTGCCACGGCATCTGAGCCCAGATGTCCCATGATGACAGAATACATCGTTATACCACCGCCCCATCCGAGCTGGTTGATGAGAAGCGGTGTTGTATAGCGCCAATAATCCCTGTGAAGGGACTTATTATTCAAACGGAATACCGACATGACCTGGAGTCTCATGCATCGTTTACGTGCTACCACGATGAGAACCATGACTGTTTCAAAAGCTCTCGCCATCAGTGTAGCCAGCGCTGCTCCCAAAATCCCCATCCGTGGCAGTCCGCCGATTCCGAAGATCAACAGCGCATTCAGTATGATATTCAGAACGACGGAGCAGGACCCTATCACGGAGCTCAACTTTGCGCGGTCACAGACCTTCATGATCCCAAAGTATGCCTGTGTAAATCCGGCTAACAAAAAAGAAATCGAAACGGTCTGCAAATAGCCGGCTCCGGCAGATATCAGTTTTTCATCCGATGTGAAGATCATCATGATCTGACGAGGAGCCAAAAACGTAGCCAACGTAAACACGAGTCCCACCAGCATGGAATAGCGCACTGTAATCGCAAGAACTTCGCCCGATGTTTTTTCATCCCCCTTGCCCCAGTACTGTGCCGCAAGCACGGTAAGACCGAACACAAAGGCACCGAAAAACAAACTGTACACAAAACTCACCTGTCCGGCCAGCGACACTGCCGACAGGGAATCCTGATCCAGGAATCCCAACATGAACGCATCGCTCGCCGTGACAAGACTGCTCATGAGAAACTGAAACGCAATCGGCGTTACAATACTGAACAGTTTCTTATACAGTGATCTGTCAAATCTCATACTGATCCATCAACTCCTGCGGAATCTTCTTATCTCCCCAATAGTATTCTCTATCATGATCACCGATCTCTCTGCGAACCGTGCACGGTGTTCCGAACGCCAATACATCTGCCGGAATATCCTTCGTGACAACACTTCCCGCCCCGATCACGGTATTATCGCCAATAGTAACCCCCGGCATGATCAGCACTCCTGCGCCTATCCAACAGTTTCTTCCTATGTGAACAGGCATATTGTACTGATAGATCTTTTCACGCAGAGTCGGATTGATCGGATGCCCGGCCGTAGCCACCGTCACATTCGGTCCGAACATCGTATAGTCTCCAACATAAATGTGAGTATCATCCACTAATGTCAGGTTAAAGTTCGCATAGATCATCTTCCCGAAATGACAGTGCTGTCCACCGAAGTTTGAGTGAAACGGCGGTTCGATGTAACAGCCCTCACCGATCTCAGCGAACATCTCTTTCAACATCATTTCCCGCTTTTCGCCTTCGCTCGGACGGGTGTTATTAAAATCATAGAGTTTCTCCAGGCACTCTGTCTGCCACGTCATAATCTCCTCATCTCCCGGCAGATACAATTCACCTGTATGCATCTTATCTTTCATTTTACTCATGGCAGGATACCTCCTTTTCATTTTGTTCAATTATACACCACGGATGTTGACTTTTATATCGTTTTCTACTATAATTATATAACAATCGACCATTTCTGCGGTGGGGAGGTAAAAATGATACAGCTTACCGTCAATTCCGATCTGTCTGAGAACGTGGCCTATAACAGAAATGACTTTCCGGCTTATATAAAAAGGGGAACTCTTTCCGATTATCCGGATTTCAGGGCTGTCTGCCACTGGCATACGGATTTTGAATTTATATATGTTTTTGACGGAGAGATGGACTACTCAGTTAATGACACCATCCTGACTCTGAAATCCGGACAGGGTGTTTTTATCAACAGTAATTGCCTGCACTATGGCTTTTCAAACAGTAGAACCGAGTGCCATTTTTTGTGTGTACTGCTTCACCCGGATCTTCTAACATCAAATACGTTTTTTAGGGAAACCATACTTGATCCTCTCACAAAAAACACGAGCCTTTCCCATATTTTACTCCGTCCCTCCAGCGTATGGCAGAACCGTATCATACTTGAACTGATCCGTATGGAGAGCCTGCCTGATGAAAAAAATGAAGCCCTGAATATCATTCAGAGCTTCATAACTATTCTTTCAACCATTATAAACCATGCCAGACAAGCCAACTTACAGTCTATCAGCGACGATATCTCTTCATTAACAGCTATGATTGGATATGTACAGCAACACTATTCACAAAAGATTTCCATCGCATCCCTGTCATCCGTCGGAGGGTGCTGCAAAACCAAATGCAACGATCTGTTCAGAACGCATCTGAAAATGACCCCTCTAGCATACATCACCGAATACCGTTTGGATAAAAGTGCGGAGCTTCTTCTTAATTCGAATGAGAACATAACTGAAATAGCATTTTCATGTGGGTTTTCCGGTTCCAGTTATTACTGCGAAACATTCAAGAGATACTATGGTCTCACTCCCAAACAGTATCGGAACGCACATCCTTTACAACCACTCCTCCGCAAGTGACAACTGAATACTTGTTTTTTATGTCCACTTTTCTTGAATTCAAAAGGAGTCCCGCCAAAGCAGGACTCCTACATATTTCAAATATTGGTTTTTCAATCAATAATTGATTACCCTCGCTGGCTTATAGCCGCCTGTGCGGCTACCAGGAAATAGGGTGTATCGGAAAATGCCATTTTCAATTCTAAGGTTCCACCTCGTATGCTGTGTATTCATAATCCAATTCATAACCGCTGCTCCAAGCGATGAAATAATCCACTGTCTACATCGCTGAACCGATAACCTCGACAACACGAT
>JAGABX010000018.1 GCA_017614395.1 Eubacterium sp. | reverse complement strand
GTTCTTGTCATAGCTGATGCCGACAAGGAGGATGTCACCCTCAAAATCCTTTAACGCATCCGGATAATGCCTGTCCTTGATCTGATGAATGGCAGTTTCCGGCGTGTCCTCCCATTTTAGCTCGAGGATAAGCGCCGGGTACTCGGAATACTTTTTGGGAATGAACACGATGTCAGCAAATCCATTACCTCCCGGCAGCTCGTCAAACTGCATGTAATAATCGCGGTAGGCAAAATAAGCGATCTTGATCACTCCGCGAAGAGACTGTTCCTTGTTGTAGTGGAGCGGTGTAAACTCCTGCCGGTGAATCCGCTCAATCTGCTCTGCAACCGCGTTCTCATTTCCGGCGACGGTATCCTCGATGAGGCGAATGCTGTCCTGCACGCGTTTTCTGGTTTCCTCATGCGTGACATCATGGAGCATATCGGAAAACTCCTCTCGGATTTCCTCATTCGGAATGATGACGGTTCCGGATTCGGAGTCATAGTTGAGGTAGCCAAAATGTGTGAGCAGCGTCAGCACATCGTCTCTTGAGTGAAGGTTTGAAACATCATTCTGAAACGGCCTCACACGGATCGCAATCCTTTTTCCGGCCAGCAAGTCAGCAGCCGCATCGGACAGTCCGTCAAAATCCATGTTGATGTAATCGAGAAGCGAGCTGGCGGACGAGGACATCGCCCAGTAGGATTGGAATTTTCTCCTATCCAACGCATACATGACGGAATTCGGGTTGTATACCGAATGAATCGTTTCAAACGAATACCCGTCATACCATCGCTTCATCTCATTGTAATCGATGCCGTCCTCATTACAGAGAGTCCGTACCTCATCCTCCGTAAACCCGACAAACCGCTCGAACTTTCCGGGATCCAGCATCGTATACTCCCGAAATTCCGAAATGGCTGACTGGGAGCCATCCTTTTTTGTAGGGAGAATTCCTGTCATGTAGGCGGCGGCAAATACCTTGTCAGTCAGACCGGTGTTTTTAAAAAGTGAACGAAGGAACTCCAAATACTCCCATTGCAGTTTTTCCGTGCTATTTGCTGCGCGCATGAGAGCATCCCATTCATCAATTATAACAACGAATCGGATA
Source organism: Eubacterium sp. (assembly GCA_017614395.1). GTDB lineage: Bacteria > Bacillota > Clostridia > Lachnospirales > Lachnospiraceae > Eubacterium_F. The sequence continues at coordinate 6,410 of JAGABX010000018.1, read as the reverse complement.
CCGGAGATATCCACAGCCTCCGAAAGCGCATTGGCAAGAGATTTTTCTTCTTTCAGCTCCGGATACATGTTTTTTAATTCCCGGAGCACATATCGTCTGATATTGGATACGACTCCCTCGATACCTTCCTCCTCTCCGATAAAAGCAGTAATGTCGAGAAGAATCACGTTGTATTTATTCAGGTGTTCGTGATACGACGGATCACGGGCAATTTCCAGATCATCAAAAAGAGACGACGAGTCACAGGAACGGTCGTAGTAGGCACAAAGCATCTGTGCAGCAATTGATTTCCCAAATCGACGAGAGCGGCTGATGCAACTGAGTTTTTCTTTTTTTCCAATCGTGTTGTTGACCACAGCGATCAGGCCGGTCTTATCAACATACCGGCCGGCTCTCGCCGAAGTAAAGCCGGCATTGCCGGGGTTCAGATAGGTTCCCATTCACTCACCATCCTTGTAATCTTATTGGTTCCAAATAGTGCACGATTACTTCTTCACCTTGACGGTCACGGTTGAGGAGTCGGTTATCTCCGTCCACTCGCCGTCAATCAAAGCCCTTACTACAAAGGTGTATTTTCTGCCGGCCTTTAAATCCAGCCATTGGATAACCGTCTTGTTTTTCTTTTTCTTTTTTACGGGTTTCCATGCTTTGTCAATCGTCAGGGTTGTTCCCTTTTGGGTTTTCACGGTTTTCTGTTGCCCGTTGATCAACTGAATGACACGGTATTTTTTCGCTTCGGCAAGTTTGTTCCACTTCAATTGGATCTTTTTGTTCTTGGATTCGGCTTTCAAGGTCAATACCGGTGCAGGTGTCTGCGTCGGTTCTGCCGTCGGAACCGGTTCGACTGCCGGCGTCGGTGTCGGTTCTGCCGTCGGTTTCGGATTCGGATCGAGTGAGTGGTCGTCGATAACGATGGTGTAGAAGGAGCTCGCCTCATCGGCTGATGCGAGTTGCAGGGATCCTGCCAGGCTCAGGTCCTTGCTTGCTGTCCCTGCTGACGGTTTTTCCTCACCGATCACAAGATCCGTGCTGCCGTCCGCACCGACAACACCGCTGGAGACAAAGTCCATGCCATTTGTAATCTTGTTAAAGTTGAACAGATTGGCCACCAGTCCGCTCCACTCCTTTTTCAGAGGCAGCGTAAGTGTCGCCTTGAAACCGGGCCCGCCGTCACGCGAGAGCATGAGATTCATTTTCTCCCTGCTGCCGGTGAGATTATTGATCACATCAATCGGTACGCCGGACACTCCGAGATAGACGCCCATTTGTACATCCCCGCCGGCACCGTCCATATCCTGTCCATTAATCGTCCATTTAATGCCGCCACCCATGTCAAGGACAAGATTGACATTATGTCCCTGAATCGCACGGATTGCATGGGACGGAAGCTGGGTCGTCCCGTTCATGTTGATAACCTCGCTGCCGCCGTCGGGAATTGACGAAATCGTATTCTCAATCGTGCTCCATCCCTCTCCGCCATTGATCTGTGGCTGCGGATCTGTCGCCGGCGCAACATAGGGGGACGATGGCGATGATGGAGATGTATTGGACTGTGAAGGCGATACCGGTGCCGGTGGATTCGGCGCCGGTTGTCCCGATGAGCCGTTCACGGTAACTGTCGCTACATGAACAAGACGTGAAAATAAATCATAATTTTTCACAGTTGAAGAAGAGTATGATTCAATAGAATGTATCCCTATATTACAACTTAAATAAAGATAGTAGGTTCCCGGATCCATCCCGGTAGGAAATGTATAGGTTGGAGTAGTCGCGTCATTTATATGTACAAAATATAGAGAATTCTCGGTCGTGCTCCTAAACCATTGCCAATTCGTGATTTGATGATGATCATCTATTGATACGCTTACAGAAAAAGTATTCGGAGATGAATAGCCTTCATTCAGCGTAATAACAGCGGGGCTTGTCGGTGACGTAACTGTTGCGCTGGGTATTTTACGCCAAATGTTACGATTATAACTTGTATCGTTCGCCATAAAATCAACTGGTTTTCTGGGATCGTAGTAATATAACATCGCTGAATTTGCCGTTACATTATATATATAATTAAGACCTATTTCAACGCCATCTATTTCAACGCCATCTGTGTTAGCTCCACAACCACCACCGATTCCGGCACCACAATGATTAGAAGAACTATTTGAGTCAACGCTACCGGCCACAGACACCTTTGCCGAGCCTCCTACTTTCACGGCACTATCGTCTAATTGAGTACAGGTATTCCCTCCTCCGATTCCGGCACCACCATCCTTACCGGCTGATACGACTGTTCCTCCATTAATTTGAATATTACTGGCTGATCCGGCTTGTCCCCCACCGATGCCGGCTCCGCCATTACCTCCTGTCGCTTTCACTGTTCCACCGTTAATTATAATATTTGATCCATTTCCACCTAGACCACCGCCGATTCCGGCGCCGCCACTTCCACCGGTCGCGGTAACCTCTCCACCGTTAATAGTTATTAAATTACCATCGCATCGACTACCTCCACCGCCGATTCCGGCTGCATTCGCACCACCATTCGCTATTATTTCTCCACCATAGATGTTTATTTTACCAGACATTGAGTCATTTCCGCCGATTCCGGCTGCGTTTTCGGGAATAGAATTACTGTTCGCATGTAGTTTCCCTGTACCTGCACTTTGTGCGTAGATAGAGAGACTGTTGGGCGAATCTATCGTAATTCCCTTACATGCCGTGAGCGTCATGCCGTCGCAGAGAATCAGATGCACGTGACCGGATATTGTGATTCGATCATCGAATGTAACATTACTTTTCACCGCATACCACGTGTCCGATGTGGAACCCCATGTTACGGCAGAACTCGAACCATTATTGATCTCCGTCACATTATTTGCGGTTTTTTCTTCAGGGGTCACTCCCACAACAAGACTATTATCAAAATATGTCGGTATGATATCCATATATTGAACACTAGCACCCGTCGCCCTCGCCACCGGCAGCTCCGTCCCAATCGGAGCAACTCCAACCACGCCGGCAATCAATGCCAAAACCAGCACCGGTGTCATGAGCCATGAAATTTTTCTGTTCTTTTTCATTTTCAACCTCATCTCCATTCTTCCTCAAAAAAAACAGCCCCTTCGCTCCAGTTTTTTCACTACGGTATCATTCCGACAACCTAACTCTTTATTGTCCTTCCTGCACCCATGTAGTGATAGCGATACTCTTTCCATTGATCATGGGCGTGCAATAATATCCATCTTTTTCGAATTCTATACGCAAGGCTTTATCACCAATTCTTTGAATAACGGTATTCGTTTTTGAAAACATAGTATCACTTAACACGATATCACATCCAATCTTCGGATTCTCATAAACTGCCAAAACAAGGTTGAAAATTAAATAGGAAGTGTTACCATCATTCAATTTAAACTCTGGAATCCTATACACGCTGCATGGAACTGACCCCTTCCCAAATCCCGACACATCACAGGGAATATTGAGTTTTTCAGCCTCCGGATAGGCATTCAAAAATTTATCTTCTCTCATACACCAAACCGGTAAGACTGCACCGGAGTCATATAGTGCTAATATAGTTATCCCGTTCGATGCATATGTAAACATAGGACGAGGTCTGTTGTTATTCAATCTCAATTCTAAGGTTTGAATCAATTGTTCCACTCCAATCTCCCTCCGTCGTTCTCATAAAAACCAATCCCTCGCGCAAGTGCTGGGACTCATAATCGCAGATTTCATCATCCGTCTTGACAGTCTCCACAATTCCCGAAATAATATTTGGTCCATCCATCTCAGCGTTTCTAATCACAACCCAGCTGTTTGGATATTTTTCAACCATTTCATCCCATGTAACCGGTGCTGTATCATTTTTATCTGCTGTTGCGGTCATGTTGGTACCTCCTTCCGGCGTTTGGTTGTTCCGTAGTCGTTCCGACACGGATTAACTCTTATCAACTATTTTATCACAGAAATCGCCATATATCAACAAGTAATCGTAAAAAAAAATCAAGGCAGCAATCCATTTCAGAGGCGGATTACTACCTTGATTTTTATCATAATACCACTCACAAGCCGGATGCAAGAGGAATAACTTGCACAAAACTAATCCGTGAGTTGGAAATGTCATCTCTGCCGGAGATAATTCATCCATACGTGGTTATTCGCTAGTCAGTTATTCCTCTTCATCCAGCTTCAACACCGACATGAAGGCCTTCTGCGGGATCTCCACATTGCCGATCTGCCGCATCCTCTTTTTCCCCTCCTTCTGTTTCTCAAGGAGCTTGCGTTTTCGGGAAATATCACCGCCGTAGCATTTTGCCAGCACATCCTTGCGCACCGCCTTGACGGTCTCGCGGGCGATCACCTTGTTGCCGATTGCCGCCTGGATAGGAATCTCAAAAAGATGTCTCGGAATCTCATTTTTCAGTTTCTGGCACATTCTCCTCCCGCGCTCGTACGCCGACGACTCATGCACGATAAACGACAGCGCATCAACCTCCTCGCGGTTAATCAGGATGTTCAGTCGAACGAGTTTGGCCGGTTCGTACCCCTTCAGTTCATAGTCAAACGACGCATAACCCTTGGAACGGGATTTCAATGAGTCGAAAAAGTCATAGATGATCTCGTTCAGAGGCAGCACATACCGAAGTAGTGCCCTCGTCTCCTCCATGTATTCCATGCTGACATAGACACCTCGCCGTTCCTGGCAAAGTTTCATGATCGCGCCGACAAACTCCGTCGTCACCATGATCTCCGCATCCACCACCGGCTCTTCCATATGCTCAATCTCGGACGGGTCGGGCAGGTTCGACGGATTGGTCACCTCGATCATTTCTCCGTTCGTTTTATAAACATGATATACAACTCCCGGAGCGGTCGTCACGAGGTCGAGATTGTACTCCCGCTCTAAACGTTCCTGGATTACCTCGAGATGCAGCAATCCCAAAAATCCGCAACGGAATCCGAATCCCAGAGCAACCGACGTTTCCGCTTCGTACTGCAGGGCTGCGTCATTTAATTGCAGTTTTTCGAGTGCATCACGCAGATCCTGATATTTCGCGCCGTCCGCGGGATAGAGACCGCAATAAACCATCGGAAGCACCTTTTTATAACCGGGCAGTGCCTCCGCACATGGTCTGTCGGCATCAGTAACGGTATCACCGACACGCGTGCCGTCCACATTTTTGAGGGAGGCCGTGATATACCCGACCATGCCCGCCGTCAATTCCTCGCATGGCAGAAACTGCCCCGCACCGAATGTCCCGACCTCAACCACCTCCTCAGTGAGTCCGGTCGCCATCATCAGGATTTTCGTTCCCTTTTTCACGGTGCCATCCATCATCCGGCAGAATATGATAACGCCTTTATACGGATCGTATAACGAATCAAAAATCAACGCTTTCAACGGCGCACTGCTGTCCCCCTGCGGCGCCGGAATGCGAGTTACTATCTGTTCTAAAACATCCTCAATATTGGTCCCGAGTTTCGCGGATATCCTCGGCGCATCCTGTGCCTCTATACCGATGACATCCTCAATTTCAGCGATAACCCTCTCAGGCTCAGCACTTGGCAGATCGATCTTGTTGATCACGGGAACTATTTCCAGATCATGATCGATTGCGAGGTAACAGTTGGCCAAGGTCTGCGCCTCAATTCCCTGAGCGGCATCAACTATCAGTATCGCGCCCTCACATGCTGCAAGCGAGCGTGAAACCTCGTAATTGAAATCCACATGTCCCGGTGTATCGATCAGATTAAATATATACTCCTCGCCGTTTTTCGCCGTATATGCCAATCGAACCGCCTGGGATTTGATAGTTATCCCACGCTCTCGCTCGAGATCCATGTTATCGAGCACCTGCGCCTGCATTTCACGACTCGTTAGCAGACCGGTTTTTTCAATAATACGGTCGGCAAGCGTAGATTTGCCGTGATCGATATGCGCAATAATGCAGAAATTTCGAATGTGTTGCATGTCATTCATAATTGTTTACCTCTAAACTTACAAGATTGTTTTCCCCAAAAAGCACAGTTCCCGAAACATCGTTCCTTATAAATGCATCATCAGAGCCGTTTCAGCAGAACCTGTTGCCATGATTATGGCACAAATTAAGTATATCCTATCATGTATATGTTGATCAAACTCGGAAAACCCGTGAATCAGGAAATTACCTGATCAATATCCAAAATAGTATGTTTTCGGGAGGTATTAACCGTGAAAAAGAAAACACTTTCCCTGATGTTGATGCTGGCATTGATGCTTGGACTGGTTATTCCGGCAAACAGAGCACGTGCCGCCGAAATGCCTGTTACATCAGTACAGCTCTGTGTCGGAGCCGTTTATACGCTCCGTCCAACCGGTTTAGTCGGAACGATCAAATGGACAACCTCTGACAATGAAGTTGCAAGCGTGG
>JAGABX010000151.1 GCA_017614395.1 Eubacterium sp. | reverse complement strand
GCACCTGAAGAAAGATGTCCGATACGAGCGTACCGATTAGGTTCTTGTCACGCCGGGTATCAAGTATCGGCATATCAATCACAACGATATCCACTTTTTTGACTTTTGTGATGACACGCCACTGCTCGAGGATCTCGTCATAGTTCCGTCCAAGACGATCTATACTCTTGATATAGATAACATCCCCTTCCTTAATCTGTCTCATTAGGCGTTTGTACTGTGGGCGATTAAAGTCCTTTCCCGATTGCTTGTCAATATAGATGTTTTGTTCCGGTACATCCATCTCTTCCATTGCAATCATCTGCCGATCCTCATTCTGACATTGAGTGGATACTCTCACATATCCGTAAATTGTTGAACTCATAGGCGTACCTCCTATAATAATATTTCTCATTATTATAGAAAAAACGTCCACATCGAAACTACAGAACTGGAACACAAAAAAAACACCCTCTCGGGTGCCATCGAAAAAAGTATAAACATGTAAGAGTTCCTTCCGCTTCAAGGTTTCGCCAGTACCACTCAGTACCATCCAGTACCATCGACCCGAAAGATTTTGTCAAATTTCGTCAGATTTTATCGGAAATATCAAAATCTTACTGCGGATTTTTCCTTAGAAAGTGACCTAAAAACTTCATTCTAACATGCAGCAAAGCCCGTAATTTCGGGGTGTTGAGAGCGGGTGATGGGAATCGAACCCACGTGTTCAGCTTGGAAGGCTGACATTCTACCATTGAACTACACCTGCATGTCTTTTCGACCTATGAAGTTTTACAACAATGGCTATTTAACTATGCTTTACTCAGTTTGTCAAGTACTTTTTTTAGGATTTGACGATTTTTCGGTATAATCAAATATCTCTTGATTTTTTCTTCAGATATTGTATAATTTATTCATTGAGATCGTAGATAACAACGTGCCGGTTGAACTACACGGATTTAATTTCGGCGGGGAAGTTCCCCGCTATTTTTGAAAAGGGCCTATTCTGAAGAGGGATTTTTTCATGTAAAAAAGCGACTGTTTATACTGATGAACAGTCGGAAAAACATACATGTTTAGGGGAAACCAATGCAACAGTATACAGTAACGGGGATGAGCTGCGATGCATGCCGGAACAGAGTAGAAAAAGCGGTAAGTGCTGTTCCCGGAGTTGACAGCTGTGGAGTCAGTCTTCTCACAAACTCGATGGGTGTTGAGGGAACTGCCCGACCGGAAGAAATAATTGCTGCAGTTGAGGCTGCAGGCTATGGTGCCATCCGTAAATCTGACGGTACCGATACCGCATCTGTATCATATTCTGCTGATATTTTGACAGATACGGAAACATCTAATATGAAAAAAAGACTGATTGCTTCAGTTATTCTTTTAATTCCTCTTCTGTATGTTTCAATGGGACATATGCTGTGGAAATGGCCGGTGCCGCAGTTTCTTGACGGGAACCACATTGCTATGGGCCTGTACCAGCTTATATTATCCGCGATGATAATGATAATCAATCAGAGGTTTTTCATCAGCGGATTTAAGGGATTGATCCACAGGTCACCCAATATGGATACTCTGGTGGCGCTTGGTTCAGCAGCATCATTTGGTTATAGTGTATTTGCATTGTTTGCAATGACCGGGGCAATACTCGATAATGATGCAGATCAGGTAATGTATTTTATGAGGCAGTTTTATTTTGAGTCTGCTGCAATGATACTGACACTGATAACCGTCGGGAAAATGCTTGAAGCAAGGTCAAAGGGGAAAACCACCAATGCTCTCAAGGGGTTAATGGAGCTTTCTCCCCAAACTGCAGTAGTGATCCGTGACGGAGAGGAAATCACCGTTCCGGCGGCAGAGGTCAGGGTGGGGGACAGATTCATAGTACGCCCCGGTGACAGTATACCTGTGGACGGTATAGTTACCGATGGGGAGAGTGCCGTAAATGAATCCGCGCTGACAGGCGAGAGCATGCCGGTCAGCAAGACAGTGGGAGATGACGTGTCCGCTGCCACCATAAATACATCGGGATATATGGTCTGCGAAGCTACAAGAGTCGGTAAGGACACAACTCTTTCAGCAATAATAAAAATGGTAAGTGATGCCGCTGCTACAAAGGCGCCCATAGCCGGGATCGCCGACATGGTATCAGGCATATTTGTACCTGTTGTTCTCGGAATAGCGCTTATCACATTTTTAGCATGGCTGCTTGTTGGAGAAAGCGCGGGCTATGCTATGGCCAGGGGAGTCTCAGTGCTGGTGATCAGTTGCCCCTGCGCACTTGGACTTGCAACTCCCGTGGCAATAATGGTCGGAAACGGAGTTGCTGCCAAGACAGGTATTCTTTTTAAAACAGCTGCTTCATTGGAACAGGCAGGTAAAACCGGGATAGTTGCTCTCGATAAAACAGGAACAATAACAACCGGTGAAATGAAGGTCACGGATATAGAACCTGCAGACGGGGTGACGGAAGACGAGCTCATCAGCGTAGCGTATGCACTTGAGTCAAAAAGTGAACATCCGATTTCCCGGGCTGTGACAGAATATGCTGCAGCAAAAGGTATAACGCTTGCGGAGACTTCGGAATTTGAGGTGCTTTCCGGAAACGGCCTCAAGGCAAGACTTGGCAGTGATTTGGTTTGCATCGGTAATCTCAGGTTTATCGAGAGTACTGTTGGCATGGTATCCCGGGAGATCAGGCAGATGACAGAGCGACTTGCCGGAGGAGGGAAGACGCCGATCATCATAGCAAAGGGAAATGGACTGCTGGGAGTCGTCGGAGTATCTGATGTAATTAAGGAGGATTCTCCGGCAGCGATTACTGAGTTGAAGAACCTAGGTATTCACGTGGTGATGCTCACAGGTGACAATGAGATCACCGCTGCTACCATAGCAAAGCAGGCGGGCGTAGACGAAGTCGTTGCATCCGTTAAACCCGATGGCAAGGAAGCTATTATTAAAAAGCTGAAACAATACGGCATGGTAACCATGGTCGGAGACGGAATAAATGACGCGCCTGCTCTTACGTCAGCTGATCTTGGAATAGCTATCGGTGCGGGGACGGATGTTGCAATAGATGCGGCGGATGTTGTTCTTATGAAGAACAGTATAAGGGATGTTGCGGCTGCAATAAGGATTTCAAGAAGCACATTAAAGAATATCCGCGAGAACCTTTTTTGGGCATTTATTTATAATGTCCTGGGGATACCGCTTGCGGCAGGCTGCTATGTGGCTGCATTTGGGTGGGAATTAAATCCCATATTCGGAGCAGCGGCTATGGGACTTTCAAGCTTTTGCGTAGTTTCAAATGCGCTCAGGCTTAACCGGATCAAACCACACGACGGAAAAAGAGATAAGGCTGTTAAAAATGCCGTTACAGGCATTTTATTACATGAGCAGGATACTGTCCGAGGCAGTGAAACAGACCCGGTTTCGGCTCCGACCGGATTTGTGTCAGAAAATAATAAAACAGGAAAGGAACAAAGTGAGATGAAAATTACAGTAACCGGGATGATGTGTGAGCATTGTGAGGCTCATGTTAAGAAGGCGCTTGAGGCGATTGACGGAATCTCTAACGCAGTAGCCTCACATGATGATAATCTTGTTACGTTCACAAACTCAGGGGATGTGGATGAAGAAACAATAAAGGCGGCTGTAGAGGGCGCAGGCTATGAGTATGGCGGGATAGCGTTTTAGTTATTCTTTTGAATCGTTTTTTATGTAACAGATTGATGGGGGATGAGTATTGAGCAGGTGGACAGATATTCCGGGCTGGGATTTGCCGAGCCCGGAGAATACAAGACGTTGTAAAAGTTTTTTAAAAAGCAGTTTTTCATATAACGGCATAGAAAACGGATTGCGATATTTTCAAAATCCTTCCGGCAGGGAGGGACTGCCGTTAGTGATATTTTTGCATGGGGCAGACGCATGTGGTTCTGATAATGAGAGCCAGATTTCGCTTCATGATGTGGCAACGGTATTTGCGGATGAAGCATGGCAGTCTGAACACCCATGCCATATCGTGGCGCCTCAGTACAAGAAAGGAAAACACTGGGCGTTTCCGTCGATGCTTGAGTATGTTTATGAGCTGACGCTCAGTTATGCCGAACTTTTTCATGCTGATAAATCCCGCCTGTATGTATATGGCTACAGTGCCGGCGCGATCGGTATTTTTTCGTTTTTGAAACGGTATCAGATATTTGCCGCTGCTATTCCAATATGTGGAGCCACTGATGATACCGAAATGGAAAAACTGACAGATACTCCCATGTGGTTGTATCATGCGGGTGATGATCCGATGGTGCATCCGGATGAATTTGAAATCGTTTATTACAAGGAAACTCATATCGGTTCTGATGTGATATATGACAAGATGAGCAAATTGGGACATCGTAATATTCATTATACGAGGATCCCGGAAGGAAAAATGAGAAGGGATTATCACCTCTATCCGCATTGCAGCTGGGTTCTGATGGGTGAGGATACGGAAGCAAAAAGATGGCTTTTTCAACAAAGAAGCAGTTACAGAGCTGACATGATTCAGACCGGTGATTAACAACATAGAAATAATTATTGGGGGAAAGCACCATGGGAATAATTGAACTTGTTTTGCTCGCTGTCGGTCTGTCAATGGATGCATTCGCGGTATCAATCTGCAAGGGCCTCGAAACGGAAAAAATCACTTTCCGTGAAAGCCTGATATGCGGAATATGGTTCGGTGGATTTCAGGGACTGATGCCGTTTATCGGTTTTCTGCTCGGTGCGGGTTTTGAGGATATCATCAACAGAATTGCGGCGTGGCTGGCATTTATTCTGCTCGCGATCATAGGACTGAACATGCTTCGGGAGGCTTTTTCAAAGGAAGAGGAGGAAACAAAACCCGGATTCAATGTAAAGACAATGTTCCTGATGGCGGTCGCGACATCGATAGATGCTCTCGCAGTGGGCATAACATTTGCCGCCGTTCCTGTTACGGT
>JAGABX010000150.1 GCA_017614395.1 Eubacterium sp. | reverse complement strand
TCGTACTGAAGGCCATCGAACCATACAGCTATGTGGCTCGTGAGGCCATCACCCGACAAATCAAGGAATAGACATGGAAATTATCTCTATCAGTGACATCATCAGCATTGTCGGACTCTTGGCCGGTGGTGGCGGTATCGGCTTCTTCTTTACGTGGCGGTATGCCAGGCGGAATGAAATTTCCGTTTTGATGAACTGCTGATTTGATTATATGAAATTGCAAAAGAGATTTGCATTGGCTTTTTCTGAAGTTTGTAATTCATGTTCGTAACCAGTATTGGTTTACGATAGATATCAGTCGGTATGAGTGTGCATATAGTTTTGTGTGCAGACTCATACCGGACTGAGACAAAACTATAATATTTATTATCAGGAGGTAAAGAAAGTGGTAAAGATTCGTTTGAAGAGATTAGGTAAGAAGAGAACCCCGATCTATCGTATTGTAGTAGCTGACGAGCGTTCTCCGCGCGATGGAAGAAATATCGCCGAGATTGGAACCTATGATCCCAACCAGGAGCCGGCAGAGGTCAAGATCGACGAGGAAGCTGCAAGGCAGTGGCTGAACAACGGCGCTAAACCGACGGACGTAGTTGCCCGTCTGTTCAAGCAGGCCGGAATTTCCAAGTGATTGGAGGTTTAGCAATGAAGGATTTATTAGAGGTAATTGCCAAATCACTGGTGGACGATCCGACTTCGGTAAATGTTACTGAGGAGGAGGACGAGCGCCAGATAACACTCGGACTCACGGTTGCACCTGATGATATGGGCAAGGTCATCGGCAAACAGGGACGTATCGCCAAGGCCATACGCACGGTTGTGCGCGCGGCAGGCGGCGTGAAGACTGACAAGAAAATTATGGTCGATATCAAATAATTAAATCAAATGCTCCCCGCGTTATGTGGGGAGTATTTTATCAGAATGAGGATTTAGATGCTGAACAAAGAAACAGAAGAAAAAGTAGCTGAAATGCTCCGAATAGGAGTAGTAACCAAGCCGCACGGACTGAAAGGCGAGGTCAAGGTTTTTCCGACCACATCCGAACCGGAACGATTCAGGGACTGCGATGAGGTTTATTTAGTGACCAAAAACGACCTGATGACACTGCATGTAACAGGAGTGAAATATTTCAAAAAGCAGGTCATCCTGAAATTCAAAGAATTTGACAAAATAGAAGATGTTCAAAACTATCACAACTGTGATTTGATGATAGATCGCGATGATGCAATCGAGTTGGCGGAGGGCGAGTACTTTTTATACGACGTCCCGGGCTGCAGTGTTTATGATGAGGACGACAATCTCATCGGTGAGGTAACCGACGTACTCGAAACCGGTGCCAACCCTGTGTTTGTCATCAAGCTGAAGGGCGGCGGTGATGCGCTTTTTCCCGTAATAGATGAGTGCATCCTCGCGGTTGACATTGATGCGAAAAAGATTGTCGCCCATGTGATGGAGGGTCTTCTATGAATTTCCATGTAATGACTCTATTCCCTGACATGATCACCACTGTCATGTGCGAATCAATACTCGGACGTGCTCAAGCATCAGGCACGATAATTCTCAAATGTCACAACATCCGTGACTACACACTCGACCGCCATACCCGTGTTGACGATTATCCCTACGGCGGAGGAGCGGGCATGGTCATGGAGGCTGAACCGGTGTGGCGCTGTTATGAGGCGGTATGCAGCGAGATAGGGCATAAACCACGTGTCATCCACCTCACGCCTCAGGGCAGGGTGTTCAACCAGGAGATGGCAGTAGATTTCGCACATGAGGATGATCTTGTTTTTCTGTGCGGCCACTACGAGGGAATTGACGAGCGTGTCCTGGAGGAGATAGAACCGGAGGATGTTTCCATAGGTGACTATGTGCTGACAGGCGGCGAGCTTCCTGCGATGGTCGTCATGGATGCTGTCGCACGTCATATACCTGGAGTGCTCCACAACGACGATTCGGCGATCGGGGACAGTTTCGGAAACGGCCTGCTGGAATATCCGCAATACACGCGCCCGGAGGTTTTTCACGACAGGAGCGTTCCGGAGGTTTTACTGTCCGGACACCACGCAAATGTGGACAAATGGCGCATGGAACAGTCAATTGAACGAACGAAAGAGCGCCGTCCTGACCTGTATGAAAAATGGCTGGGGGAAAATGACGAAAACACCGACAAATAGGCAAAAAAATGGGGCTTATTTGGATTTGGGATTGTTTGTTCAGGAATAATCACCAAAAAAATATAAAAAATCAACAAAATTTTGTCGAAAATTCTTGATTTTTTCGTAAAAAAAGAGTATAATAGTTCTGTCTGTGGAACGACATGCTCTTTTTTGGTGCAAAAAAATGTTTGTTCACATGGCTTTTGACATGTACCCCATGTGATAAACGCCGAAAATACGCTGTTTCATGAAAAAACCACAAGGAGAGTCGAAATGAGTCGTAAACTTGGTTTGGAGCGGGATACGAACGAAACATCAATCGCTCTCGAACTTGATATAGACGGTAGCGGAAATTACGATATCGACACGGGCATCGGATTTTTCAATCATATGCTCGAGGGATTTGCGAGACACGGGCTGTTTGATCTGGTGCTGCGAGTGAAGGGCGATATCGAGGTCGACGCTCATCATACTGTTGAGGATACCGGGATTGCATTAGGCGCTGCATTTGCCGAGGCACTGGGCGAGAAGGAAGGCATAGCGCGTTTCGGGACTTTTATTTTGCCGATGGACGATGCACTGGTGCTGGCGAGTCTGGATTTTTCAGGGAGACCGTATTTGGCATTTGAGGCTGATCTGACGGCTCCGTTGCTCGGAACTATGGAAACCGAGACCGTACGTGAGTTTTTCGCGGGTTTTGTAAACGGGGCTGCGATCAATCTGCATATCCGCCAGATTGCGGGTGAGAACACTCATCACATTGTTGAGGCAATGTTCAAGGCATTTGCAAAGGCTCTTGATCTGGCAACGCGTATAGATCCGCGTATCGAGGGAGTTCTGTCGACGAAGGGGGTGTTGTGATTGGCATTTCGCAAACTGATCCCTTTCATTAACGCAGAGAGTGAATTTGCGAACAAGGTGATCCTTCGTGCTGAGAAGTACTGCTATGAGGGGGCTGACGAACTTTTTATATATAATTATTCCAAAATGGAATCCGATCGCGAGGAGTTTATCGCGACTCTGAAAAAGGTCGAGGCGCATATCGACATTCCGTTCATGGTCGGATTGTATGTGAATCGGTTCGAGGATGTTAAAAAGGCATTCTACACCGGTGCTTCACGGGTTGTGATCAAGTATGACATTATGCCCTCCAAATCAGTATTGGATGAGTCGGTAGCCAGATTCGGAGCTGACAGGATATTAGTTGAGATTGATTCAGATGAGGCGTTTGAGCAGATTGCTTTTCCTGTGGACACGTTGCTGATCAAGCACGTTGACATGGGCGGATCTATTCAGAAACGCATCATGGCGTCGGGTAAGAACATCGTCATTCGTGACAGTCTCCTGAGAAATGACCTTGTTGAGCTGATGGAGCTGCCACAGGTCAGTGCTGTTTCAACCAACTATTTTGAGGACAAAAGCCTGTTCAAGGTCAAGAAAAACCTGAAAAATGCAGGCGTTGATGTGAATATATTTGACACGAGCGTTCCTTTTTCCGAGTTTAAAACAGATGAAAAAGGACTCGTACCATGTGTGACACAGGACTACCGCACCGGCGAGGTCCTGATGATGGCATACATGAATCAGGAGAGTTATGAGAGGACGCTCGAAACTGGCAGAATGACGTATTTCAGCCGCAGCAGGAACGAACTTTGGTGCAAGGGCGATACGTCCGGGCATTACCAGTATGTCAAGGAACTCCGGATCGACTGTGACCGAGACACTATACTCGCACGTGTGCATCAGATAGGCGCTGCATGTCATACGGGCGAATACAGTTGCTTTTTCACGGAACTCGCACGGAGAGACTATATAGACACGAATCCGCTCACGATCCTGAAGGAGGATTTTGATCTGATTCAGGAGCGCAAGGAAAACCCGAAGGAGGGTTCATACACCAATTATCTGTTCACCAAGGGACTTGACAAGATTTTGAAAAAGTGCGGCGAGGAGGCTTCGGAAATCATCATCGCTGCGAAAAACCCTGAGAATGACGAGTTGGTTTATGAGATGGCGGATTTTCTCTACCACATGATGGTGCTGATGGCGGACAGAGGTCTGACATGGGCGGATATAACGAGAGAATTGGCAAATCGAAGGAGGTAAGACATGGGAGATGCGGAAATCTGGCAGGCAGCTGTTTACTATTTGATCAGGTTGGTTGAGTTTTCGGCGGTGGCGGCTGCCGGAATAGCGATCGGCATAAAATTGCGCAAGAGGAAGAATGCAAAACAGGAGACCGAGTAAACCATTTTCGCTCGGGGCTTGCGCTTTGACTGTGATATGAATGAATAGGAGGGCATTTAGAATATGCCAATAATGCGTAACAAAAAACGTTTAGGAGATTTGCTGGTTGATGCCGGTGTGATCAATGAGGATCAGCTGAAGGAGGCTCTGAAAAAACAGCGAGAGATGGGTTCCCGACTCGGACAGGTGCTGATAGAGCTCGGCATGACTGACGAGGAGGAGGTTACCCAGGCTATGCATACGCAGCTGGGACTTCCCATAGCTCGTGTGCGTGAGGCAAAAATTCCGCGTGAGGTCATCATGACTCTGCCGGAGAACATTGTCCGCAAGTACAATGTTATGCCGATCATGTTTGACGAGGCAAACCAAAACATCCTCTATGTCGCAATGGAGGATCCGATGAACATCATCGCTATAGATGACATCGGAATCGTCACGAACAAACAGATAGAGCCGATGGTGGCAACACCCAGCGATATCAACTTCGGTATAGAACGTTACTACGGCAGCGAGCGCGTGAGCGAGATGGCCGGCCAGTACGCTGAGGAGCGACGCAAACGCCAGGAGGAACTGCGCAAGGAGAATGAAGAAGGCAATGAGCAGGTTGAATCATCGCCTATCGTTATTCTTGTAAACAAAATAGTTGATTCTGCCGCGAACGAGCGCGCATCCGATATCCATATCGAACCAATGGAGGAAATGGTTCGTGTCCGTTACCGTATCGACGGTGTCATGCAGGAGGTTGGACATTATGAGATCGACCTGCTGCCTGCGATCGTAGCGCGTATCAAGATCATATCCGGACTGAACATATCCGAGAAACGTGTGCCTCAGGACGGTCGTATGACACATATCGTAAACAAGGTAGAGTATGATATCCGTGTATCGACGCTTCCGACTGTTTACGGCGAGAAGGTCGTTATGCGTCTCGCTGAGAAAAAAGCACTCACACGAGATAAAAAGGATCTCGGATTCCCTGACGATGAGATGAAAAAGTTCAACGCACTCATCGCACATCCGAACGGAATCATTTTGGTTACAGGACCTACCGGTTCCGGTAAATCGACAACACTCTATACAGTGTTGTCCGAGTTGAACCACGGAACCGTTAATATTATTACCGTTGAGGACCCGGTAGAGGCGAATGTCGACGGAATCAACCAGGTTCAGACGAATGACAAGGCAGGACTGACATTCGCGTCGGCACTGCGTTCCATTCTCCGTCAGGATCCGGACATCATCATGATCGGTGAGATCCGAGACGGCGAGACGGCCGGCATCGCGGTAAAGGCGTCAATCACCGGACACCTCGTTGTATCGACACTGCATACAAACTCCGCGGCATCAACAATAACCCGTCTCGAGGATATGGGAGTGGAGCCGTACCTGATAGCGGACTCGGTTATCGGTGTTATCGCACAGCGACTGGTTCGACGGTTATGTACCAAGTGCCGTGTGCCTCATGAACTGAATGATCAGGATAAAATGCGATTGCGTATACGCGGTGATTCCAAACCGACCATATACGAGGCCGGTGGATGCGCCGCCTGCAACCAGACCGGATATCGCGGCCGTATCGGTGTATATGAGATCATGCCGGTCACACCTGCATTGAGAAAGATCATCGCAGCAAAGGGAAATGCCGACGAGATTCAGGATGTGGCGTTGAAGGAAGGTCTGACAACACTCCGAATGGGTGCTGCAAAACTGGTTTTGCAGGGAATCACGACTATCAACGAGGTTGAGCGTATCGCTACGGAGTAATTGAAGAATAGATTCCATGGCATGTTGCCAAGATAAACGTGCGACTATACTATATTGGTTTAATGATCAAAAATTTAACTAGGGGGAGAAACCATTGGCTTATCAAATCGATGAACTACTGAAACAGGCTCGTGGGATCGGCGCGTCCGACCTGCATGTAACTACGGGCATTCCACCGAAATGCCGACTGAATGGTGAACTGATCGACATTGCGAAGGACAATGTACTGCCGGCTGATTCAAAAGCTCTCGTTGAGCAAATGATACCGGGACGTTTGGTTGACCGTTTCAATGAGGACGGAGAGGTCGATTTCTCATATGCGATCCGCGGCATCGGACGTTATCGTGTGAACATATTCAAACAGCGCGGTACCATGGCGTTCGTTATCCGTCTCGTTAATACGGACATCCCCAGTCCGGAGGCATTGGGGCTTCCGAATTCGGTTAAGGAGTTAACTACAAAAAAACGTGGACTGGTTCTCGTAACAGGGCCTACCGGTTCCGGTAAATCAACGACTTTGGCGACACTGATCAATGAGATCAATACAAAATACAACAGACATATAATCACACTCGAGGATCCTATCGAGTACCTGCACAGACATAATAAATCAATTGTCAACCAGAGAGAGGTAGGCATCGATACCAAGTCATATGGCGGAGCTTTGAGAGCTGCTCTCCGAGAGGATCCGGATATCATACTTGTCGGAGAGATGCGTGACCTCGATACGATCGCAACAGCTATAACGGCTGCCGAGACCGGACACCTTGTATTTTCAACATTGCATACCATCGGTGCCGTACCTACGATCGACCGTATCATCGACGTGTTCCCGACCCATCAGCAGGCGCAGATTCGTTTGCAGATCGCAACACTTCTCGAGGCGGTTATTTCTCAGCAGCTGTTGCCGACACTTGATCACAAGGGACGAGTTGCCGCATTTGAGCTGATGTACAGTAACTCGGCAATCCGTAACCTCATCCGTGAGGCAAAATCGCACCAGATACCATCAATCATCCAGACGAGCAAGGCAGAAGGAATGATCATGATGGACGACTCGCTGATCGATCTGTGCATGAGACGCCAGATAACCAAGGAAAATGCGATTTCATATGCACAGGATCGGAACTATGTTCAGAGACGTCTTGTTTAAAACGTCTGAAAAGAATTATGACATTAATTATATATCAGAGAATTCGCAACTGAGAATTAAACAAATTCCTTGAAAGGAGGAATCGTCTGTGGCAAGATACAAGTATTTGATCACCGACAAATTCGGTAAGGAGAAAAAGGGAGTGATGGATGCTGTCAGCATTGACGCTGCGACAGCCAAGCTCAAGGGTGACGGAAGTATCGTATTGTCAATCAGAGAATCCGTTTCCATTTCCGACTCCAAATTCAATATCACAATCGGTAATCCGGTCAAGAAAAAGGATATCACGGTGTTCTGCCGCCAGTTCCATGCTATTCTGGTAGCAGGCGTTACCGTTATCGACGGACTGCAGATGGTGCAGGAGCAGACACAGAACAAGGCACTAAGAACTGCCCTGTTCAATGTCATGGTTTCCGTTCAGAAGGGTGATACACTCGCCGATTCAATGGCAGCTGAGGGCAAGATTTTTCCGGAGCTCCTCATCCACATGGTGAAGGCCGGTGAGGCTACCGGTAACCTCGAGGTTGCTTTTGAGCGTGTCTGCAAACAGTTTGACAAGGATTTGAAGCTGACATCAATGGTTCGTTCAGCGATGATCTATCCTGTAGTGGTATTGATAGTAGCAGTTGCGGTCGTAATCATTCTCATGACTACAGTCATTCCTAACTTTGCAGATTCGTTTTCGGAAATGGATATGGAACTGCCGTGGCTGACCAAGGCGGTTATGGGACTGAGTGATTTTATCACAGGAAATCTGGTGTTTGTGCTGGGTGGATTGTTCCTGATAGTTGTTTTGATTTTGTGGTTTAAAAAGACCGAGACAGGGAAACAGTTGAACAGCCGTATGATTTTGAAGCTTCCCTTGATTAAGGATTTCTCAATCAAGTCGAATTCATCAAAATTCGCCATGACGATGGCAACCCTGATCACATCAGGTGTTCCGATAGTGGAGGCTCTCGATATAGTTGCTGACGTAGTTCCGAACCGTGTTATCCGCCAGTCGATATACGACGCGAAGGAAGAGGTTATGCAGGGTGTTCCGCTCTCGGAGCCTCTCGAGATGGGTGGTATTTTTCCGCCGATGGTTTATCATATGACCAAGATCGGTGAGGAGACCGGTACTACAGAACAGATGCTGGACAAGGTTGCGCAGTACTACGAGGATGAGACAGAGGAAACAACTAAAAACCTCACAACGGCTATGGAGCCGGCAATTATCATCGTTCTGGCTGTACTCGTCGGCGGTATCATCGGAGCGGTTATGGCACCGATGCTCGGTATCTACGAGAACGCAGGAAACGCAAAATAATCAATATGATCTATGAATATCAGAGGGCGGTTTCTGCCGCCCTCTTTGTTGTTTATTGCATAGCCGACTACTCGGGATCCGGATTCAGAGGTTTTGTGGTAATATGACAGAATTATTTATCCATGACAAAAGGAGTTTGTATAGATGAGTGAAAAAGCGTTTGCCCGGCAGTTTGTAATGTTTTTGATGTGCGGTTTGATTTTCTCGTTTCTGCTGGTAC
>JAGABX010000149.1 GCA_017614395.1 Eubacterium sp. | reverse complement strand
GTCGGTTGTATGATCGTTGTTTCATTATGATTGTGCCGGAAGTGACATTTCGGAGTCGAAGAGTCTATGATATTGGAAAAGGATAATCCGTATGAACACATTCGATTTAAAAATTGTCGCCTGCGACCGTGTCTTTTATGACGGGCCGGCCACGATTCTGGTTTTTCCGCTGGAGGATGGTGAAATGGCGATCCAGGCTCACCACGAGCAGATGGTGACTACTACTGCAATAGGAACTATCCGGTTTCGGACGCCGGATGATGTGGAACACGTGGCGATAGTTTCTGATGGAATTCTGACCGTGAAAAAAAACCGCGCGGATATGATCGTTTATTCAGCGGAGAGACCTGAGGAAATAGACGAGTTTCGTGCTGAGGCGGCAGCGGAGCGCGCCAGAGAGAAAATGCAGCAGCATCAGAGTTTGGTTGATTATCATATTACAGCAGCTTCATTGGCGCGAGCGATGGCCAGATTGTCCGGACGGGATAAATATCTGTCGAAATGATTATCTGGGCTATGGCAACTGAATGGGTGCAGAATATGGGATGTATAGGCAGGAAATGTGGCAGTTGATTACAATACTCGAACCAGAATGTGGGGGAATGTAGAATATGGCAATGAATGATGAATTGAAAAAACAGCTTGTTCAGCAGCTCGGTGCTGAGCTGGGTGTGAAAAGGGAAAGCAAGGATGCCAGGTTTGATTCGTCGACAGGAACGTTGTATGCGAATGAACTCCGAAATTACGCTGTGTCACTGATTGATTCGGAACAATTCACCAAGGGGAAGGCTTACGATGGAGTCGGTGACATTGCAAATGGGATGATGCGTATTGTTGATGACAATAACAGGCCTTCCAATATACATTTGGAGGACTATGATTTTGAATTTCATCTGCATGTGCCGAAATAAAATAGAACAGAGAACTTTTTTGTGCATTTTTCACAAAGAATTCCGGTTTTTATCGTGAACTTTGTATAGGTTTACGATTGACGAAAAGGATTGATGGTGGTAGTATAAGTGCAGATTTGAGAAACACTTATATTGCTGGTTAGTTTATTTTGATCATATATCCCTTTAGTGGCCGGAGAGAAATCTCCGGCCTTCCCTTGCGTTATAGTACATATTCAGAGAAAGGAGAAACGAATAAATGAGCGAGACATCAAATTACGGAAAGGGCACGCAGTGCGTACAGGCGGGGTACAGGCCGGGAAACGGAGAGCCGCGTCAGGTACCGATAGTTCAATCGACAACTTTCAAGTATAATACCAGTGAGGATATGGGTAAACTATTCGACCTCGAGGCGTCCGGTTATTTTTACACACGACTCCAGAATCCCACTAATGATTATGTAGCGGCAAAAATCGCCGAGCTGGAGGGCGGCGTTGCAGGAATGCTGACATCATCCGGACAGGCGGCGAACTTTTTCTCGTTATTCAATATTTGCGAGTGCGGAGATCATTTGATTGCTTCTTCGTCAATTTACGGTGGGACGTTTAATCTGATTGCTGTCACGATGTCGAAAATGGGCATAGAAACCACGTTTGTTTCTCCGGATTGCAGTGATGAGGAATTGGAGGCCGCGTTCAGGGAAAACACAAAGGCAGTATTCGGAGAGACTGTAGCGAACCCCGCACTGACGGTGTTTGATATAGAGAGATTTGCAAAGGCAGCGCACTCACACGGCGTTCCGCTGATAGTTGACAATACTTTCCCTACGCCTGTTAATTGCAGACCGATAGAATGGGGTGCGGACATCGTTACGCATAGCACGACAAAATATATGGATGGTCACGGAGCAGGTGTCGGTGGCGCTATTGTTGACAGCGGAAAATTCAATTGGATGAAAAACGCAGAAAAATTTCCGGGATTGTGTACTCCTGACGAGTCGTATCATGGTATAACATATGCGGAAAAATTCGGTCAGGAGGGTGCGTTTATCACCAAATGCACGGCTCAGCTCATGCGCGATTTCGGATCAATCCAGTCACCTCAGAATGCCTTTTTGCTGAATTTGGGGCTTGAGTCTCTGCACGTACGCATGCCAAAACATGTTGAGAATGCATGCGCAGTGGCGGAATTTCTCAGTAAACATCCAAAAGTTACATCTGTTACGTATCCGGGCCTGCCAGGAGACCGGTATTACGAGTTGGCTAAAAAGTATATGCCGAACGGAACATGTGGAGTTGTTTCTTTTGAGGTTGATGGCGGTCGTCCTGCTGCTGAGAAGTTTATGAAGAAACTGAAACTGATAGCAATTGAGACTCATGTGGCTGATGCGAGGTCATGTTGCCTGAATCCTGCAACATCTACGCATAGACAGATGACAGATGAGCAGTTAGATGCAGCCGGAATTCCTGCGGGTCTGATCAGGGTATCATTAGGTTTGGAGGATAGCGCTGATTTGATCAGCGATATAGAGCAGGCTCTGCTTGATTGATCAGAAAAAGTGACTGAGTAGTAAATCATATAAAACATGTGCAGTGACAGAAAAAATCTTTCTGTCACTGCTTTTTATTGCTTGCATTTTGTACAGAAATGAGGTATAATATAGCATTATGATGTTTTGGTGAAAAAACTCGGACGTGACTTGCACAGTTATGCAGTATTTATGAATGGTTCTTGGTGTGTATTTTTTGTTTGCTGCACATTATATTTAAGCGGAGGGGCAGATGATTCGTTTAAATGTTCCGTTTCTTGAGAAGGATGAGGCGAAGGAACTCGGTGCCAGATGGAATCCGACAGGGAAATTCTGGTATTGCGAGGATGATCAGTTGGATCTTTTTGCAAAATGGTATTCCCCGGCTTTGAATCCTTCTGTTGGAGGTTCGGAACCATCAGAAACACAGGATCCTTCATACATGACTGTCAGCGAAATCAGTAATATGATTGAGGAGTGCTTTGACAATGATGACAGATTTCGTATGGTTCGTGTCAGAGGAGAAATCCTGAATCTCAGTCCGTGGAAGGGTTATTGGTTTTTTGAAATAAAGGACGACAAGGCGGTTATTTCGTGTACGATATGGCCGAATACCGCAGAGGCTATTCTGGATTTTGATTTGGAAAACGGCCAGGAGGTTGGCATAGTCGGTAATCTGCAATACTACGGCAAACAAGGGAAAGCCAGCCTGCGTGTTGCGAGAATCCGAGACATGGGTGAGGGGGACTATCAGGCAAAACTCAACCTCCTCAAGGATAAGCTTCAGGCTGAGGGACTTTTTTCAGAAGAACACAAAAAACCAATCCCAAAGTATCCGCGAAGAGTCGGTATTATTACTTCGGAACATGCGGATGCGTTACGCGACATTCTTCGTATTGCGCATGACAGGAATCCATTTGTGCAGTTAGTGCTTTATCCTGTTACTGTACAGGGAGATACTGCTGCGGCGTCAATCATACGTGGAATCAAATACATGGATGCCGGAGGGTATGATGTTATCGTTGTCAGTCGAGGCGGTGGTTCCAGAGAGGATTTGAGTCCTTTTGATGATGAGGACGTTGTTCGCGCGGTATATCATGCCAATACGCCGATAGTTACCGGCGTCGGTCATGAGCGCGATGTGACGCTTATAGATCTCGTCGCTGACAAGAGATTTTCAACACCGACCTATGCCGCGCAGGGCGTGTTGCCGGATGTCATGTCGGATATTCTTCAACTCAGGTCTTTGGAAGGCTCGATTCGCACCGGCATGAACAATATTATTATTTCAAAAAAGCAACAGCTCAGAATTTGCAGGGAAACACTGGAACGATATAATCCGGCGGCTGTCCTGGAGAGAAACAAGGTCAGGCTGGAACGCGCGGAGCAGAATCTGGAAACGAACATTCGCAGACTTTTTGATATGAAAAAGCATCGCTATGAGCTTTTGGTAACAACACTTCATGGCCTTTCGCCAACTGCGAAGCTATTGAACGGATTCGGATATGTTACACATGATGATAAACCGATAATGACGGTTGATGATATTAAACCCGGACAGAAGATGATGGTACGAATTCATGACGGAGACATTTCGGCAACAGTCGAGGAAATAATCCGTTCGAAAAGTGATACAGAAGAATAGGCAACACAGGAGCGGAAATGAGGAGGGAAAGAAATGGAAGACATGGAAACTAAAGAGACGGAGACAACGGATAACGAAGATGAACGGTTTGATGTTGAATCTGCGCTCAAAAGATTAGAGGAAATAAATACCCGTTTAGCGGCAGGAAACATGCCGTTGTCTGATTCGATAGTTCTGTATAAAGAGGGCGTGGAATTAGCAGCGAAGGCGAAGGAACATCTGGAGGGTGTTGAAAAGGAGCTGCAGATTGTCAGAGAGGAAAACTGATGCCGAAGAGCATAGGGATGCAGTGACAGATTTTTAACTGCAGGAGTGTTAGAAATCAATAGCAGGGAGATTGAAAAAAACATGGAATTGAAAACGGCCGAAGAGGCGCTGGGCAAGGATCTGGCGGAGATTTATCGCAGGGAATACCGCAGACTGACTGACAGGGATGCCGACATGTTATATATGCCGGCCACTGATAAGGCAAAGTGGTGGTGTTCTTGCGGTGTCATGAATCTGATTTCACAGATGCACTGCCGGGTTTGTGGCGCCAGCATCGCAGATCTTTCGCGTATAATGTGGAAGGATTATCTGCAGGGGCTATATGACAAAGAGCATCCGGAGGAGGCCCGCAAGGCAGCCGAGGAGGAAGCAGCCCGCAAGGCAGCCGAGGAAGAAGCGGCTCGCAAGGCGGCTGAGGAAGAAGCAGCCCGCAAGGCAGCCGAGGAGGAAGCAGCCCGCAAGGCAGCCGAGGAAGAAGCAGCCCGCAAGGCAGCCGAGGAAGAAGCAGCCCGCAAGGCGGCTGAGGAGGAAGCAGCCCGCAAGGCAGCCGAGGAAGAAGCGGCCCGAAAGGCGGCTGAGGAAGAAGCGGCCCGCAAGGCAGCCGAGGAGGAAGTAGCGCGCAAGGCGGCTGAGGAGGAAGCGGCCCGCAAGGCAGCCGAGGAGGAAGTAGCGCGCAAGGCGGCTGAGGAGGAAGCAGTCCGCAAGGCAGCCGAGGAAGAAGAAACCCATATTGAGGAACCAATAGAGGAAACGACGGTAACAGAAACGCCGGAAGAAGCCTCCGCCGTGTTAGAAGAACAGGTATCTGACAGTATTTTGTCAGGTGACCCGGTGGCTCAGGAGCAACCGCAGAATGAACCGATGATGTCAGACAGGTTGATTGTTCCGACGCGAGAGGACGTACCGGAGGATTGGTCTTTGCAGACTGAAGATAAATCTGAAACCTCCGGAACCAGATTAGTCGGGACATGGGATGCCGCATCATACAGGAGCGGTGCTTCAGGAACTGAAACATACTCAGATGGTTATTCGACAGATTATGTATCAGATATATCTGAACCTATAGTTGATATAACAGCGGGACAATATGCAGAGACAGTGATTTCTGATGAACCGGAAGAAGAGCCTGAAGCAGCAATCAGCATTCCTGATGAGCCGGAAGAAGAGCCTAAAGCAGCAATCAGCATTCCTGATGAGCCGGAAGAAGAGCCTGAAGCAGCAATCAGCATTCCTGATGAACCGGAAGAAGAGCCTGAAGCAGCAATCAGCATTCCGGAGGAACCGGAAGAAGAGTCTGCTGTTGCAATCAATATTCCTGATGAGCCGGAAGATGAGTCTGCTGTTGCAATCAATATTCCTGATGAACCGGAAGATGAAACGAATGTCGTAATCGGTATTTCCTCAGGAGAAGAAGAGGAATCAAACGTAATAGCAGACTTAGGGCTTTCGTTTGACCGCCCTTCGTCAGATTTTGAGACTGAGTCGGAGATTTCCAGTGATGATTTTGCACAGATTGAGATGGATGATCTTACATCCGATCTTTCTGAGCCCGAGTCAGAGGAGGAGCAATCGGAGGACGAGGATGACGGACAGGTCATCAAATTAGAAGACGCATTGGAAATGCCCGGATTTGGTGAGCCACAGACATTAGATGCGTTACCGAATGAGTCGACCGTTGAGTTCCTCGACATTCCAACAGAGGAAAAAGAGGGAAAAGGCAAACAGGAAAAGGGTAAGGAGAAAAAAGGTCTGCTGGGAGGTCTTTTCGGAAAGAAAAAAAAGAAAGCCCAGGAGGGTAAACGTCCGATTGAGGAGTTTCACCTGATTGATCCCGATGAGGATGGAAAATCAGCGAATATTCCATTGCAAAAGCCTATAAAACCATTGGATGAGGATACTGAACCGAAAGTAATTTTGGATGAACAACCGGATGAAATCCCAAATGAAACAGTTGATGAAATGCCGGACGTAGAGTTGCCGTCTGATCTGTTGGAAAAATATCAGGAGGCAGCGGCAGAACTTGAGGCCGATGAGACAGATGAAACAGATGAAACAGAGGGATCAGTGACTGAAACAATTTCCGAACTGACAGAGCCTGAGGCCGATGAGACAGATGAAACAGAGGGATCAGTGACTGAAACAATTTCCGAACTGACAGAGCCTGAGGCCGATGAAACAGATGAACCCACGGTTGAAGAGCCGGAAGATGCATGGGTTGCCTCTGAAATTCCACCCGTATCTGCCACAGAGGAGGTACTGCCTGAGGAGATGGTGGAAAAACACCTCTACAATAAGGAAGATATTGTTGCTTCAGAGGAAAAACCGCCCGACATTGCGGATGAAAATAAAATAGAGGCTGAGATTGGGGAGGACGAGAGTCTCGGCGTAGTCGAAACTGAGAGCAGGGCTTTCGCTGACGCAAAGGTTGACACCGAAGGTAAAGAGGAAAAAGCTCTCGAGGAAAACAAGGTTTCGACGGTGCTCGCTGAAAATGATGAGGAAAGTCGGGAGAACCGAATAGGTGGTGAGCCCACATACGACGATGAGGAACAACAGAACCGGATAGACATCGGAACCGATGACGACGATGAGGAACAACAGAACCGGATAGACATCGGAACCGATGACGACGATGAGGAACAACAGAACCGGATAGACGTCGGAACCGATGACGACGATGAGGAACAACAGAACCGGATAGACGTCGGAACCGATGACGATGAAGAGGAACAACAGAACCGGATAGACGTCGGAACCGATGACGGCGATGAGGAACAGCAAAACCGGATAGACATCGGAACCGATGACGATGAAAACGACGCTGAATCCGTCTATGATGATGGTCTGCCGGATGAAGGAGAGTCTCCTGCCGTGGTTTATGACGGTGACATTCCTCAGATAGTATTTCCGGATGAACCGTCTGCGGATGCTCTGATCAATGATTTGGACGATTGGGATTTCCCTGATGCAACTATTCCGGAATCTCCAATGCCGGATCCGGTTGAAAATCCGTACAAGGATGTGCCGCCTGTCGAGTTCCCGGAGGGTCCTCAGACGGAATTGACCATGAATCCGAACCCTGATAATAAAGATAAGGCGCGGCCCTTTCGGAACCCTGGGGCGGCGGAGGAAACGCCGTCAGGACAAATAACTCAGGAGGCAGCCAAGCCCCAACCTGAGCTGACCGAGGCGTCACGGGAAAATGACGCGGAAGAAGTGACACCGGTTGCTGATGAAAAAGTCAAGAGTAAAACCGGCTCGCGGACAGTACTGATTATCGCTATTGTGATTGTAGCGATAGCAATAGCGGTTGTAGGAGTTTTTACAATCAAAGAGATAATTGGTTATTCTGAAACGGCCGGAGTTATAGAAACAGCGAACAGTTCAATCAGCAAACTCGAGGAATCGGGCATACCTACTCAGGAGGATTTTAACAAAGCGCTTCAGGACTACAACGCTGTACCGTATGACAAGCAGAACGAGGTTGAAAATGCCGAACTTCTCGAAAAGTACAAGGATGTTGATCTGAAAACGGTTCGTGATATCGCGACACGAATCGATTCACTGACTGAGGATTCATCATTCGCGGACGTTCTCGCTATCGAACAGGAATATGACCGGTTGACCATGCAGGAGAGACAATTTGTTGACGGTGCTCGATTGGAAGAGTTCAAAACTATGAACGAAATGGAAGTAACAGCATTGCGGGCAATCAGTAATATCCGCACGCTGCTGCCGGACAGCGCCAATTTCAAAGTTATTTCAGTAGCGGTCAAGGACGACACGGGGATGTCCATGAGTTACAGGATGCAGATTACCTACAGTTATGTGGACACTCAGGGTACACTCAAGGAAAATACGACATATCTGTCGATGATGTCAGATCAGGATGATGTGGCATATAATGAGGCTGTGAACACAGGCCATCCGGAGAATTATTACGCCGGCACGGCAGATATGGAAGCGTATAATGAGTGCGATTCCGCAGAGGTTTCGCTTGATACGGACAAGTTGATGTATTTCCTGGATCAGCCCGTTTAAAAAGCAGATATGGTGGGGTAACGGGGCATTGCCCTGTTGCCCCTAAATAATAATGAGAGGGAAAAAATGCAATCAAAAGTGAGAATACGAATACATCAGACAGGCGTTATCCTGCTGTGTATAGTAATAAACCTTATAGGTGGCATGATTGCAACACGCCTGTCTGCGCCTGTTTGGTTGGATTCAATAGGAACATTCATAGTTGCGATCGTTATCGGTCCGGTGACGGGTGCATGCACGGGTGCCGTATGCAGTTTGATCCGGGGCCTGTTTGGCATTTTTTCCGCTTGGTATATGCTTATCAGCATAGCAATAGGTCTGACTATAGGCCATGTCTATCCACGAGAGAGAGAAAAAAAGGATGCGTTCCATATTCTGACTGCTGCTGCACTCACCGGTCTTGTGGCAGTTGCCGCCACTTCACCGGTTAATATCGTGTTGAAGGACGGATACACAGGGAATGCCTGGGGTGACGCCCTGTTTGACATGCTTTCACAAAATATTGATGTACCCATTCTTAACACCGTGCTTTCCGAGTTTTTTGTTGAGATGCCTGACAAAGTATTCAGCCTGCTCATTGCGGCTCTTTCGGTTGAAGGAACCCGAAGGCTGTTTTCAAAAATTCATTTGAAAAGAGATGATCAGGAGGACGACGAATCCATAGAAACAAAACCAAAGAAAAAGAAACATGAGCGGGAGGTTTGGCTTCCTGTTTTATTCTTTACACTCATAACCGCAACATCGGTTAGCTTGCTGTATAGTAAAACATCATACGCTACAGGAATTACGTCTGAGTACGAAGCGATACTGTACGGGGTGGAGGCCGGACTGGAAACCTCGGAAATTAACGCAATAGCCCAAACGCCTGACGGTTATCTCTGGGCGGGTTCCTACTCCGGACTCTATCGATACGAGGGGACGAAATTCGTACGTGTTTATCCGGATGAGAAAATCAATACAGTCATGCAGTTATTTGTTGATTCGAGGGGGAAGCTCTGGATCGGGACAAATGAGAGTGGAATTGCCTGCTACGATACCAAAACACGAGAAATCAAGTTCTATACTTCCCATGACGGGCTCGGCGCTGATTCAATCCGCTCCATATGTGAGGATGAACGTGGCAATGTGTATGTCGGAACTACGGTGGATTTAGCCGTTATTGACAGGAGAGGGAAAATAACGACGATACATGATTCCCGCGTGACCGGATATGTACGTTCCATGGTCATGGGTACCGACGGCATCATCGGTGCTGTATCAAATGACGGCATGGTCTTTTTTGTCAAGGATAAAAAGGTCAAGGCGGTTTTTTTAGCTGCAAATGAGGAAGGACTTTACTACACAGCAATCGGACGCGGACAGACAGACAGGGAATACATGATCGGAACGGGTCAGAATCGTATAGATTGCGTAAAATACGAAAATAACGCTATAGAGTGCATCAAAACATACACTACGAAGGATGTGGCGTATTTTAACAAACTGCTTTTTGATAAGACCGAAAAACGAGTATACTTTTGTGGAGAGAATGGATTGGGATTCATAGATGACCGTGGACGAATCACTATTCCGGAATCAGAATTTGAGAACTCGATCAGTGATGTAACAACAGATTATCAGGATAATATCTGGTTCGCTTCAAACAAGCAGGGGATAATGAAATATGCCAGAACTCCGTTTGAGGATGTGTTTGTCAATTCCGGTCTGGAGGAGAGCGTGGTAAACGCCCAACTCGTGACGGACAAGGAAATACTGATCGGGATGGATGACGGACTGGCAGTATTGGACAGGAGAGACTATAAAAAGCGAAACTACCGGTATGTGGAAAGACTTAGGGGGGTTCGTGTACGTCATATCATGCAGGATTCCACCGGCAAGATTTGGCTGTCAACCTATGGTACAGATGGGTTGGTTTGTGTTTTTCCGGATGGTTCGATTAAAACCTTCAATGAAACGAATGGTACACTCGGAGGCCGTTTCCGCCTCGCTATTGAAAGAAAGCAGGACGGAACAATATTTGCCGCATCGAACATGGGGCTGTCCATGATACGTCATGGCCATGTTGTTGCAACGATTGGTGAGAAGGATGGATTTGCCACGCCACAGGTCCTGGCCATGTATGAAAAGGTAGACGGCACGATAATGGTAGCTACAGACGGTGCCGGAATATATGAGATAAGCGGCAGCCGGATATCCCGTCATATCGGAATTCACCAGGGGCTTGCTTCGCTCGTTGTACTTAGGATAATTCCCTGCGAGGACGGCTTTTTATACATAACCAGTAATGCCATATACCATGATAACGGAAAACGGATTCATCGACTGAAAAACTTTCCTTATACAAATAACTATGATGTTTACCTTTCGGATGACGGAACTGCCTGGATCAGCTCGAGCGCCGGAATCTTTATAGTAAATACAAAGGATTTGCTCGCGGATACAGAAGGATATAATTATGCCCTGTTGAACCGAACACGGGGGTTCTACACTTCATTGACCGCTAACGCGTGGAACGCGGTCATGGATGACGATCTGTATCTGTGCTGTATTGACGGCGTCCGACGTGTGTCAACAAAAACTTATGATAAAAATGATAATGACTATGCTATTCGAATCAACGATATAACAGCGGACGATGAAAAGATTTACGCGTATTCAGACGGATCGTTTGTTATTCCGAAGGCTGCGAAAAAAATAGCCATCAACGTGGCTTTCTTAAACTATTCACTGTCTAATCCGCTGGTAAAAATCTGGCTTGAAGGCTCGGATACTGGCGCTCTTGTCTGTCATCAGGATGAGATGGTACCGTTAACGTTTACAAATCTCCCATACGGGAAATACAAGTTGAGGGTTCAGGTCTTTGACGGTGTCAACGACACGGTGCTCAAGGAGGCATCGTTCTCCGTTGAAAAAAATTCACAGCTCTATGAAAGACCGTATTTCAAGATATATTTGGCGTGCGTGGGCAGCCTTTTTGTAGTATTCATTGTTTGGCTTTTGACGCGGTTCAAAAGTATGGCCATCATTAATGACCAGTATGTCGAAATTGCCCGTGCCAAGGAGGAGGCTGAAAACGCCAACCAGGCAAAATCAAGGTTTCTCGCGAACATGTCCCATGAGATTCGTACTCCTATCAATGCAATCATGGGAATGGACGAATTGATTCTGCGCGACGATGTATCTGACGAGGTTCGTGACAGGGCTCTCGATATTCGGGTGGCATCAAACAGCCTGCTTTCAATTGTGAATGATATTCTCGATCTGTCCAAGATCGAATCCGGCAAGATGAATTTAGTTGCTGAAAAATACGATATGGGTGAATTCTTGGCATCGCTCACTGCTATGGTTAAGGTTCGATGTGACGAGAAACATCTTGTATTCCATACATATGTTGACGATATGATTCCATCGGTGCTGTATGGTGATGACGTGCGGTTACGGCAGATACTTTTGAATCTTTTATCCAATGCAGTGAAATATACGCCACACGGTGAAGTCAGCTTCAGAATGAATAAACAGGAAATAACCGCGCTCCCGGCCGGAACGATCGGATTGCCCGGGATAGAGGAAATACCTGAATCTGATGAAAACGAGAGACCGAATACCGGAGACAGCCAGGTAATGCTCGAGTTTAGAGTCAAGGATACCGGCATAGGCATCAGGGAAGAGGATATGGAAAAGCTGTTCAAACCTTTCGAGCGTTTGGACGAGAAAAAGAACCGCAATATTCAGGGAACCGGTTTGGGACTCGACATAGCCAGACAGATGATAGAGATGATGGGTGGCGAATTGCATTGTGAGAGTGTTTACGGCCAGGGCTCGGAATTCTATTTCACGATCCCTCAAAATATCATTTCGGGGAAACCGATTGGCGTCGACTGGAAAATGGCAGCGAAACGCGGCGAACTTGGCGGTGGAGACCCGTCAATGCCGTTGTTTATTGCCCCTGATGCTCACATTCTTGTTGTAGATGACAACGAAATGAATCTTGCAGTTGCGTCAGGACTTCTGAAACGATCCCGCGTTCAGGTAACGACAGCAGGAGGCGGCAGGGAATGCCTGAATCTTACCGCAGAAAAAGAATTCGATGTCATATTCCTCGATCACATGATGCCGGAGATGGATGGAATAGAAACACTTCATGAGCTTCGCGAACGCGGAGTTACGACACCGGTAATTGCCCTGACAGCAAACGCGGTATCCGGCATGAAGGAGATGTATTTGAATGAGGGCTTCAACGACTATCTTGCAAAACCGATTGATGGGTTGAAACTCGAGAAAAAGATGCGCGAATACATCAATCCAGCCAAGATGAAAAAGGCTGAGAAAAAACCGAAGGACGGAGGCACGGATTCGTCAGAGAAAAAGGCGGCAGGAAATGGCAGCAACGGAATAGCGGAAAGTGAAAATACCGGATCAGACGGAACCGTTTCTGATGGAGATAATAAGTCTCAGTCAACCCTTCCGGATTGGCTCGCAGACCTTCCGTCGATAGATACATCTGAGGGCTTGAAAAACAATGCTGATGAAGAGATGTATATGTCAATGCTCGGAATCTTTTTCAAATCGATCCGTGAAAAATCCGATGAAATCCGCGGATTTTATGAAGAAGAGGATTGGAAAAACTACACCATCAAGGTTCATGCGTTAAAAAGTTCGGCCCGGATAATCGGAGCGATGGAGTTAAATGCACTGGCACAACACCTCGAGGATGCCGGGCATGCGGAGGATATCGATACGATCAAAAACGAAACTGAGGGCTTTTTACAGATGTATGAGTCGTTCATGGAATCGTTATCTCCTCTGAATCCGAACGCGGTCGGGGACGGAGAGTCAGAAACGGAGGACACCCGCGAGGAGGTTGATCCGGCGATGTTAGCCGATGCATATGCTTCATTAAAGGAATTTGCTGCTGCTGAGGATTATGATCTCGCGGAGATGGTATTGAATTCATTGAAGGAGTTTAAACTACCGCCGGAGGATGACGAGGTTATACAGGAAATCGGCAAGAAACTGTATGCCCTGCAGTGGGACGAAATACAGGAATTGCTTGAAAATAAGTAGGTTTTAGTGTAAAATATAGATAATGTAGGAGAGACTACGGTTTTTGGTACGAATGTTTTGGAAAATGGATGGTTTAAATCAGATAAACATTCATGTTCAGGAGGGATAAATATGGGGGTAAAACGACATGTGGTCATAGTAGCTGAGGCGGAATCGTTCATAGTTCGCGGTCTTGAGATGAAACTCGGAACCGTTGATGTAAAATCCACCTTCGGCGGCAAGTCTATAGGCGAGCTTGCGAAATATGAGGAGAAAGCCGATCTTTTTATAGTATATCTCGATGATAATATCATATCGGACAGTGATCTGCTGACATATCTCGCATCATTATGCAGCGGCAAGGAAAAGGTTCTCTGCATGATTGGTTCCAAGAGCGAATATGACTCGGCATTGCGACTGATCAACAAGGACTATGTCTGGAAGTGGTTTGAACGACCGCTGAACATGGACGAGTTTTTGGAGGAGATAAAAAAGTTCATGACATCGTTTTCCATCGACACAATGAAAAGAAATATCCTGATAGTTGATGATGATCTCGATTACATGCATATGATCAGGGAGTGGCTCAAAGACAGTTACAAGGTATCTATGGTAAATTCGGGAATACAGGCGATCACATGGCTTGCGAAAAACAATGTCGACCTGATACTGCTTGATTACGAAATGCCCGTGACGAGTGGGCCGCAGGTACTGGAAATGCTTCGCAGTGAGGCTACCACCAGGGATATACCGGTCATGTTTCTCACCGGAAAGAGCGACCGCGACAGTATCATGCAGGTATTATCCCTCAAACCGACAGGTTATTTGCTGAAATCCATAACAAACAATGAACTGCATTCGAAGCTGAGAGAGTATTTTGACAAAAATTAATTAACATTTATGTGATTAGGAAACGCTACAGTAAGGAGGGCTCCCATGAGAAAAACAATTGGAAGAATAATCGCCATAGTTATCGCATTCGGTCTGACACTGGCAGATGCGCCGGTAGTTTCTTTTGCGCATGGAACAAATATCAGCCGGGCAGTGTCGGAATCAAAAACGGAACCAAATGATCCGGAAACTTCTGTTTCGGAAATTTCAGGATCCGGCATGGAAACTGATTTCTCAATGGACGGACTCTCCGAGGACGGATATACCCTGACCATAGGAGGGGTTGATTATCCTGTAGGAGACATGGAGGAAACAGGGGATATAGTGTCTGCAGGTGTAAAACCTAAAACTGATCAGCGAAACGCAAAAATACAAAAAGATAAAAAAACCGGATCGCGAAAAAAATCAGGCGGAACAACCATTTATGATGTGTACCTGGAAAAGGGTAAAACCCATTACGGATATGACCGGCTCAGAACCGACGAACAACGCTCATTATACAATAATATGTATGAGCTTGCGGAAAAATTTGCAAAGAGCAATAAGGATTTGGATCAGTTAAGTTCAGATGAGTTCCCATATGTTAGCGCTGCTAATAATATCATATGCTTTGCGCCGGTGGATAAGACAAATCCAAAGGCATTTCTACCGGCGGTTGATGCTTGCGAGGCGGTTACATCATTTCGCATGGACAACCCACAGTTCTATTGGCTGACCAGTGGCATTTCTTATTTTCATTTACGGGATAATGACAACAGCTGGACTGATGTTTCCATGTTCTGTGATCCGGGTTGTGCTACCGATGCTGCAAGAGATACAATTGATCAGGCCATTGTGAATGGTATTGAGAATTATTTTGCGCCGGCAGTTGAGGCGGCCGGTAATGATACCTATGAAAAAGTCCGGGCTATCCACGATTCTATCATTAAAAAGGTAGATTATGCATACCTGCCGGACGGAACGACACCGGATGACTCCACAGAGGCGCACAGTATAATAGGCGTATTCAACGGAAACAATAAGGTTGTCTGCGAAGGATATTCAAAAGCGTTTGAGTTTCTGACAGATTACTACAATATCCCCAGTGTCTATGTTACGGGTTTTTCAACAACTGACGGACAGGGGAATTACGGAGGAGGTCATGCATGGAATCTTGTTTCATTAGACAACGGATCGACATATTATTATCTGGACTCTACGTGGGATGACAATAATAACAATAAA
The DNA here is from genome assembly GCA_017614395.1 of Eubacterium sp. Lineage (GTDB taxonomy): Bacteria > Bacillota > Clostridia > Lachnospirales > Lachnospiraceae > Eubacterium_F. The sequence goes on along the minus strand of JAGABX010000149.1, from coordinate 36,728 downwards.
TCATCACGTGGAGATACAGAGTATTCCTGGTATCTGATTCCGAAAAATGATTTCTGCAAAAAACATTTCGCCGGGGTTAATTCCGGTACATCTTATACTATATTGACACGGAACCTTGGGTGGATATATTCACTTCCGAGTAGCATTGGCAATTCTGCTATCGGTTCGGATTCCGACAAGTCATATTATAAAAAGTATTCTGCATATGTACCGGACTCGGCTTCGGATCCGGGGTGGGAAAATGCTATGATAAAAATGAATGATGTGATCAGGAATTGTCCGGATAATGAATTTGTTCAGGTGCTTTTCGGTCTCGATGATTCACACACCGGAACCGGATGTTCTGAATACAGGTCGTATTTTTACGGAGCTTTTAAACAAAAAAATAGCTTCAGCTCAATCGGAACAAATCTTTCGGGAATGGATGCGATCAGTTTTTTCAGGAGACCGATAACGGAGATAATTAATAATGATTATCCGACAACATTTTTATCAGGGAATGTTACAGATCCCACGGTAAGCAATTTTACATTTAAGCAGGGAACAACGACTGTTGATCCGGGTAATGTCAGAATAGAGTGTAAATGGTATAACGGAAGCACGCTGCTTGATGGCAGACCATCTGCTCCGGGCTCATATACACTGGAGGTTGATGCATATGTAAATTATATGAATTCCGGATATGTGCCTCGATATGTATTCGGAAAAACCCTCAAATTAAATGTAACTGTCAGTTCAGGTGAAAGTCCTGTTGACAGATTCAGCGCTTCTGCGATGTACGGTACAATAACTTACCACGGAGGCGGATCGCAGTTAACCGCTACTGCCTCTTTGAAGGACGGAAAGACGGCGGAGCTCTCATATCAGTGGTATTCGGTAAGCGCCTCAGGAGATAAAACTCCTATCAGCAATGCGACATCGGCAACATATGATCCGGGTTCTGACCTCCCTGCAGGTACATACAGGTACAGTGTAACTCTCACGGCCCGCTCCGGTGGTGAGACCTTTACTGTGGATTCAGATGTTATTTCGGTTATTATTGAACCTAAAACACTCGTTTCGTCTGATCTTGAGTTCACTGAAAGCTCATATTCAAAGGTTTATGACGGAACAACTGCCGTTAATGCGGTTGTACGTACACAGGCAGGTGTTTTGCCAACGCAGGTTGAAATACCGGGTACAGCAGTATACGATAATGCAAATGTCGGGACAGACAAGACTATTACATTTACGCCGGGTGCAATAACTACCGGAAATTACAGAATAGCTGCAGATCAAACCTTGTCGATCAATACCGGTGTGATAACAAAGAAAGCGAATTCAGATCCACCTGCCGCACCGACATTGGCGTCAAAAACCGAAACAAGTGTTACCCTGAATGCGGTTGGGGATTGCGAATATAACTATAAACAGCAGGATGGTTCATTGCAGGCAAACTGGGTTTCGACACCGACATTCACGGGATTATCCCCAAATACTGTTTATGTTTTTTATCAGCGCTTCAAATCAACAGGTAACACCGATGCCTCTGGTTCAAGTGATGGTCTGACGGTAACAACGGATAAACAGAGTATTTCAGGTGCTGTTATTACGTTGGATTCCACGACATCACTTGTTTACAGCGGTGATGAGATAAAACCCGGTGTAACATCGGTTGTTTTGAGTGACATCACGATCGATTCGAGCCAATATACGGTTAATTATGAGAACAATACTAATGCCGGAACAAACACGGCTAAGGTCATTGTGATGGCTTCGCCGAATGGGAATTACCGCGGCAGCGTGAGCAAAACTTTTTCTATAGAGAAGGCAAATATTGATGGGGTAACTGTCGGTACTGTACCGGTATCCTATTATACCGGAACCCCTGCTTACCCGCAATTAACACTGACATACAATAACCATGTATTGGCAGGGGATACTGATTATACACTCGCTTACACGCAGCCTTCCGGCGGAGGCGTCGGTGAGAACGGGGCGATCACGATAACCGGAACAGGGAATTTCACGGGAACAAAATCGGGTGTCGCCTTCACGGTAAAACAAAAACCCCTCCTGCCGACAATGTATACCGTTAAATCCGGCGGAGCTAACGCTGACCCGACCAAATGGCAGAAAAACGATGTAGTGATCGCGGCGGCAAGCGGTTATATGATGTACAGCAGCACCGGAACAGAATTGTTGAACGGAATTACCGTGGCAACCGAGGGTGAGACATCACAGACTTTTTATATCAAAGACGGTAACGGAAACATCTGCCTTGTAACATCCGGTGACACTGAAAGCACTACAAAGGGTTCCAACAAAACTCTGTCAATAAAAATCGATAAAACTAAACCGGTCATAGGCAATGTTACAATTACGGATAAAACGACTTCTTCCGCAAAGGTTAATATTTCTGCGATCACCGAAAACGGAAGCGGAGTAGAGAGCACAAAACTCTGGTATTCGACAAATGAATCCCGGATAACTGCGGATAATGTTGAAACAAACGGAACTGCTATGACCGGCTCTGTATTCACTCTTAACTCTCTTGCAGCAGACACAACCTACTATTACGGAATAATTTCAGTGGATAAAGCCGGAAATGAGAGCGTACTGAAAAAAGGCTCGTTCACGACAGAAAATACGAGTACGCCGACGCAACCTCCTCAGCCTACCTCATCAGGCGGAGGCGGTTCATCCGGAGGTGGCTCCTCAGGCGGAGGTGGTTCCTCAGGCGGCGGGGGCTCGTCAGGCGGAGGCGGTTCGTCAGGCGGCGGGGGTTCTTCAGAACCGGCTGATCCAAGTGGTTCTCCGAAACCGAGCGCCATGCCAACATCATCACCAATACCGACATTAGCTCCCGCGCCGACAACTGCTCCGGCTCCGACTGCAGATCCGATCCCGGTTATATCTCCTGTACCGACAGGTGACACTCCGGCCAAGCCGGTTCCGACCACGGATGTCAGGACAGAGGAGACGAGGGATGATGGCGGAAATGTCCTGTCGACAACAACTACTACAACGACAATAGGGGATGACGGCTCCAACAGCGTGAGCGTAAAAACGGAATACGCTAACGGATCATCTACCGAAACCATCACGGCTACGAGATCAGACGGCGCGAGCGTTCTGACTGAAACAAAAACGGAATCAAATGGTGATTACAGCAGCGTGACGCGGATAACACCGGTCGAGGGCGCGACTACGATAACGACAGAGGATAAACTCACATCGACGATCTTTACCAGAATCTATACCGTAATAACAGGTAATGAAGTTGAGGTTACTGCGTCTGCGATTACAGGCAAGTCGGGGCAAACACTGAAGTTGCCGGAAACAATACAATCAGGCGCTGATGTTTACACCGTGACCTCGATAGCAAAAATGGCTTTTAAAGCCATGCCTCAATTGAAAAAGGCAAGTATAGGCAACAGTGTTAAAACCATCGGAAAGGGTGCTTTTCAAAAGAACAAAAACCTGACAAGCGTGACTATGGGCAAGGGTGTTCAGTCAATCGGAAGCAACGCATTTAAGGGCGATTCAAAACTGACCTATATAGCGATTAAGTCAACAAATCTGGTTTCCATAGGAAAGGGCGCTTTCAACGGTATTTCAAAAAAAGCAACTATCTGGATATCCGGAACGACGGAACAGTTCAAAAGAATTGCGAAGCTTGTGAGGGCAAGCGGCCTTCCGAAAGGAGTTAAGATCAGATAAGTTAAGATGAAATGAAAAATAACCGGCGCCGATATGGTTTTGGCGCCGGTTATTTCACTGTTAGGAGGGTAGTTACGGGATATTACGATAAGGAAATATCTTCAAAGAACAACGGGAGTTTTTCCTTGAATTCCTTCAGGGCTATCCCGGCAACCTCACGCATCTGAGGATGGGCAGCCTTGTCAACGCGTAACCGGAAAAAGTTTCTCCATGCGCGCAGATTCATTGTTATGACGATCTCTGTTTTAAGCGAATTCGGAAGGACCGAACGGGCTTCCTGCGGCGTGGCGCCGGCCTCAAGCATCTCGAAATATGCTTTTTCCGACTCCTCCATCGATCGTTTCCAGATATCGTATTTTTTCCGATCCTCGGGACTGTTAAGGTCGTAGGAGAACCCGCCTGCTATATCGATCACCGTGATAGCGTTGCCGAATTTGTCGCTGGTATAATTACAGTATCTCGTACTTTCCTGAGAGTAGCTGGCTATACGATGACGGACTATCTCGTGTGTCACGCCACGGTCACAGACAAATCTGACAGTAACGGCCTCGTGCTCAATTACGGACTCATGCCCGCGTCGGAGTATATTCCCGATAAACCGTTCCGCAGAATCGTCAGAGATATTACTTTCGGATTTATAACAGACACGACCGATCCTTTCGATTTTTTTTATGATCTTGTCATAATCCTCCATGTCGATTATCTCAACAGATGGTTTGATGATATTCATTTATGTATCCTCCTATTCTGTGATTTCATCCAGTATTTCTTCGCATGTTATGATCTCCATCCTGTCAATCGCCTCGCACAGTTTTGTGAGGGAGTCGCTGACCTCCGGAGACCATGCGTAGTTTTTCAGTTCTTTTCCAACCTCCTCCATACTGTCTATATCCATATCATCGCAGGCGGCTCTCAGTATATTCAGTATTTCATGCAAACTGTCATCAGAGAGCAAGGGGAGATCATCTGACTCAGTACCTGTTTCTGAGCCCGGGAATATCGGTGCCAGATCATCCAACAATCTCCTAAACTTGCTGAGCAGGTCATCGGTATTGGATTTAATGTAATCAGTATCGTTGCTTTTACCTGCCAACTCGAGAGCCTCCGCCATGTCACCGAGATCGAAAGCACCTATCTGACGGGAACTGCTTTTTAATGCATGTACCCTTATCGTATAGTTTTTGTAGTCCTCATTTGTATATGATTCCATGATACTGTCATAGGTTTCCTGACCTGATTTGAAATATTCCTCCGCTATCATCCGGAACAGTTCCGGCGAGCCCAATGCCTCGGCGGCGCGATCCGCATCCACCATATCAAATTCGTCCAAGGTATCGGGGAGTTCCTCCTGAACCGGGATATCAGATGTGTCCGCATATTCTATTTTTTCATCAGGGAGCCATATTTTGATCTTTTCTACCAGTTCCCTGATTTCAATCGGTTTTGCCACAAAGTCGTTCATTCCTGATTTGAGGAACATATTTCTGGCCTCCTCTATGGCATTGGCTGACAGGGCAATTATAACCAAATCGTCCGTGCCCGGTATGGTTTCACGAATGATCTTCGTAGCATCCACGCCATCCATTCCGGGCATCATATGATCCATCAGCACGATATCATAGCTCTTTTTACGAATTTTATTTATTGCCTCAGGACCGCTGACAGCAGAATCTATATTCATTTTGATCGGCGCGAGGAGACCCTTTGCAATGGTAATGTTGATAGCGTTGTCGTCGACAATCAGGATATTTGCGGTCGGTGCAGTGAAGTTAATGATATAGGCCTCATTATCGCTCTTCATTTCGACATCGTCCATCTCGTCGTTTAATACTTTTACAATTTTACGTGTGGAAACCGGTCGTCTCAGTATATAGAGATTACCCAGATCCGACGTGTAATCATAATTAAAATCGATGATGACAACGCCGGTAATTTCCGGATTTCTTTCGAGGAATTCCAAAACATTGCTGTCGTAATTACTGTAATTGAAGAATATATAATCGGAACAATCGGGGATCATCCGATATTCGCTCAGATCGTCTATCACATCGCTTTTTACACCGAGCCTCTCAGTCTCCTTTGTAAAGAAATCGATTCTTTTCTGAGATTTATCCATAATAATGGCGCGCTTGCGATCTGCATCATTAACAACCAATTCGACAGATGAGTCCAAAACAGTCTGGGGGATTGTGAAATAGAAATCAGAACCCTGTCCATATACGGAATCAACCCCTATAGAACCTCCCATAGCCTCAACCAGACGCTGGGAGATCGCGAGACCGAGTCCGGTACCCTCAACCGAACGGTTTCTCCTTGAATCAACCTGCTGGAAGCTGACAAAAAGCTTGTCCATATCATCTTTTTTGATTCCTATTCCGGTATCCTTGATATGGTAAGTCAGATTTACCGTATCCTCATCTGCATACTCGCAGTCAACAGTTACACATACACTTCCTTTTTGCGTAAATTTAATAGCGTTATTTGCAAGATTTATGAGAATCTGTCTGATTCGCATGGCATCACCGAGCAATAAGCGCGGAGTTTTTGTATCAATGACAAAATAGAGCAGGATGTTTTTGTCACCGACTCTCGTAGCCAATATGTTTGATATGTCTTTCAGTTCACGGAATGGCTCATATCTTTCCTGAATTATCTCCATCTTTCCCGATTCTATTTTCGAGTAGTCAAGAATGTCATTTATGATATTCAGGAGATTTCTGCCGGATTTTTGGATTTGTGCCAGACAGTCCATGGCACTGGGTGGCAGTTCATCACGCATGGCTATTTCAGCCATACCTATAACAGCATTCATGGGAGTACGGATCTCATGTGACATGTTTGCCAGGAAATCCGATTTAACACGGGCCTCTCGTTCATATTCGTAGCTTTTTTCCCGCATCTCGCGTTCTTTTTCACGGGACAGAACAACCTCGATTATGAACACTTTTCCAAACCATGTAACAATGTTTATGGATAGGAGAGTAAACGTGAGCCCTATTCCGCGGAACGCGAGGTTGAGATAGAAAAAGTCATTGTCCGGAGGTAACAGATTTTCGCCGTTGATGAACCACGAAATCAGCATTGACACAACGATCAGAATCGTTGACAGCCGCACCATTTTAACGTCAAAGAAAAAGGACTGTACGATGACAAACAGAGGAGCATAAGCCCAGAAATCCGAAAACGGACAGATATAGCTGTTCAGATTCCACTGAAGCACAACCATGACTAAAAGCACATATTTTGCGGTCATGAGTTTTTTGGGGATTAAACGCCCATCCGGCCCATAGCTGGTTTTTACAAGCCTGACAGCTATGATGACATAGATAATATCTATTGCGTTTGAACACCACATGGCCACGTCTTGTACCGCGGGATATAAACCCATGTAATGCAGTACAGTCATTGCAGTATTGCCGCATATAAAGAAAAACGGAACGATCAGAACGACTAATTTAAATACCTTGTTTGAATATTCGTCGAGAACGCTGCCGCTCCTGCTCTGACTCTCAGCCGGAGTTTGATTCTTTGATGCACTCATATCTTCCCTCCCAAAACAAAACACACAAAGTCATTATATCATACATTTTGCCTGTTTACAAGAAAAAGTTGCTATTAATACGTTGTCGTGTTAAAATCAAAGATGTGGCGAAACCGTGCGCAGGCTCTTCACGAAAACATTTTCCATTCCGGATTTATTATTGTTGTATAATTGTTTTTAATATCAACAGAAGGAGGTATTGATCATGAAACTAATCCACATTTCCGATCTCCATTTGGGGAAAAGAGTCAATGAATTTCCCATGAAGGATGACCAGGAGTACATTTTAAAGGAAATATTGGAGATTATAAGGGACGAATCACCCGACGGAATTTTGATCGCAGGGGATGTTTACGACAGATCGATTCCATCTGAGGAAGCCATGAAGCTGTGGGACGGCTTTTTAGTGTCCCTGGCTGAAAAAAAGATTCCGGTGTACGCCATCAGCGGCAATCATGATTCGCCGACCAGGCTGTCGGATCATGCAGATCTCGTGGAAACGGCAGGAATCCATCTGTCCCCCGAATATGACGGGAATGCAAAGAAATACGAAATCGATGATGAATACGGCAGAGTAAACATCTATTTGCTTCCGTTTATTAAACCGCCCATGATAAAACCGTTTTTCCCGGATGAGGAGATCAGGGATTATACGGATGCGTGTCGTCTTGCCATAGAAAAAATGAACGTAGACACCTCGGAGAGGAATATCCTCGTAGCGCACCAGTTTGTGGCAGGCGCTGCAACCTGTGAGTCGGAGGAAATCAACATAGGCGGTCTCGACGCGGTAAGTGTTGATGTTTTTGACAGTTTTGATTATGTTGCTCTCGGACATCTCCATGGCCCTCAACGAATCGGAAGAGATACGATCCGTTATTCCGGGACTCCGCTGAAGTATTCTTTTTCAGAGAAAAATCATAAAAAGTCAGTGACTGTAATCGAAATCGCCGACAAGGATACTGAAATAAAAATATCTACCCGGGAACTGAAGCCTCTGCACGATCTCAGAGAGATCAGGGGTACTTATGAGGAGGTTACGGCAAAATCATTTTATGAGGGCACTGCGACAGATGATTATTTGCATGTGATCCTGACCGATGAGGATGACATTTTGGACGCCATCGGAAAACTTCGGTTAATCTATCCAAACATAATGAAACTCAGTTATGATAACAAGCGTACTCAGACTCAGCAGGAGATTACCAGGCTGGAGGAAATCGAAAAAAAATCGCCTATAGATATAGCAGGCGAATTATTTAAGCTGCAGAACAACCAGCCAATGAGTGATGAGCAGAAGGAAATCCTGAATGAGTGTATCGAAACCATCTGGATGGAATAACAATAAAACAATTAAAAAATCGTTATTGATACAGATAACAGAAACAGGAGGTACGGATTATGAGACCGTTAAAACTGACAATTTGCGGATTCGGACCATATGCGAAGAAAACAGAATTGGATCTTGAACAGTTGGGGACACAGGGGCTTTACCTGATAACCGGTGATACGGGCGCAGGTAAAACAACCATATTTGACGCGATATCATATGCTCTTTTCGGTGAAGCGAGCGGGGAGGCCAGAGAAGCATCAATGCTCCGGTCAAAATATGCTTCGCTTGATACGCCGACATTTGTTGAACTGTTGTTTTCTCACGGTGGCAAAGAGTATACAATTAACAGAAATCCGACATACAGAAGGGCAAGTAAAAGAGGTGGCGGCGATACTACTGAAAACGCTGCTGCTGAATTACATAAACCGGACGGAAACGTTGTGACCGGAGTAACAGCTGTTACAGATGAAATTGTCTCCATTCTCGGAATAGACAAAGAACAGTTCTCCCAGATAGCAATGATAGCACAGGGGGATTTCATGGACATCCTTTATTCTGATACAGCCGGAAGAACGGAGATTTTTCAGAAGCTTTTTAAGACAAAGAATTATGAAAAACTCCAGGATGCAATCAAGGCAAAAGCAAATGGCCTTGAAAGAGAAGTCACCGACAGGAGAAAAAGCATCAAACAGTACATCAACGGAATAAAGGTTGACAAGGATGATCCGAATTCCCTGCTCGTAGATAAAGCAAAGAACGACGAGATGGATACAATTGAAGTTGTTGATCTGTTAACCCGGATGATAAATTCAGATCAGGAATCGGTCGAAAAAATGCTGCAGGAAGTCGAGTCGGTACAGGCAGAATTAAGTACGGTTAATCAGAATATCGGCGCAGCCAAATCCGTAAAAAAAGCGACGGAAGATCTCGAAGAAAAAAGAAAACAGCTGGAAACAGAGGAACCGAAAGCAGGCAGCCTCAAAGATGATTTGGAAGAAGCCCAGGCTGAAATTCCGAAGAAAAATGATTTTGAAAAAGAAGCTACACAGCTCGAACTGGAGCGTGGTGAATATGAGACAATTCAGTCGATTAAAAAAGAAATAACAGAAATAGAAACGAAATGCGAACAGACAAGAAATAAAATCCAATCGTGCAACGAAATAATCAAACAATATAATGATGAAAAAGCCACCCTGGAGAACGAAAAAAACACACTGAAAAATACAGATAAAAACAACGGTGACTTAAACAGTGAAAAAGTAAAGCTGGATGGCAGGGTTAAGGAATTAAATGAAATCTCAGAGAAGAATAATAACTACATCCAAGCATCCGCGGAGCTGGGGAAAGCACAGGAAAAATACAGCAATGACGACGCCGAATACAACCGCTTGAAGTCGGAATTTGAACACAAATCGCAGGCTTTTTTTGATAACCAGGCAGGTGTGCTGGCGGAGAAAATTCAACCGGGAACCCCATGCCCTGTCTGTGGTTCCACGGAGCATCCCAGACTGGCGCATCGTTCGGCGGAGGCACTCTCCGAGGAGGAACTGGACAAACTCAAAACAGCTTCCGAGGCGGCAAGACAAAAACGTGAAGAAAGCTCTGGGATTGCGGGAGAAAAACGCGCGGTTGCCGATGGCCTGAAGTCCGAATTAGTGAAAAAAAGTAAAGAGATTTTCGGGGTAGATGACATTTCCGGATTACAGGATAATCTTGACGAGGAAATCAACCGGTGCGTGGGCAAAATTTCCGAGATAGAAAACGCAATCAGGGAGGAGGAAAAAAGAGCAGGAAGACTGGAGGAACTGGAGAAACTGATTCCTGCCAAGGATGAACAGATCAGGGATGCGGAAAAACAAGTCGGAAACCTGCAGGCTGAACTGAAATCCGCAGAGGCCACAAAACAGGAGAAGGAGAGCAATCTTGAAAAAACGAACAAAAAGCTCACCTATGACAGTCTGGAAGAAACCGAGAAGAAAATTGAGAAACTGAAAAAAGACGCAAATACTATTCAGGAAACGATTGATAACGCGCAGGAGAAGTATCACAACCAGAAAACTGCTGTCGAGAAATTAAAAGGCGAAATCGCAGGTCTTGAAAAAACAATCGAAACCTCAAGTCAGATTGACCTGAACGCAGAAGAAACAAAAAAAGAAGAGCTGGATAAAAGGAATTCCGATATTACAGATCGGATCGGGGATATAAGCTCCCGTCTGAAGATTAATTCCGATATACAGACCAGCCTGAAATCGAACGCGAAGGATATCGCCGACCTGGAAGAAAAGTACAAGTCTGTTTCAACGCTTTCGGATACCATGAACGGAGAATTAACCGGCAAAACCAAAATCAAGCTTGAGGTATTCTATCAGATGGCTTATTTTGACAGGATTATCAGCAAGGCAAATCTCAGGCTTCTCACCATGTCATCAAATCAATATGAGTTAGTCAGGCAGAAGGAAGCAAGCGGTGTAAAGAAACAATTCGGTCTGGAGCTTGAGGTGATTGATCATTACAACGGCACCAGAAGAGCTGTAAAATCGCTCTCCGGCGGTGAAACCTTTATGGCCTCCCTTTCACTGGCATTAGGACTGTCCGACGAGATACAGGCCAGCGCGGGCGGAATTCAGATTGATACGATGTTCATAGATGAGGGTTTCGGAACACTGTCTTCGGAAAAACTCGACAGTGCATTCAGGGCGCTTACGGGAATAGCGCAGGGGAACAGACTCGTCGGCATCATCTCACATGTTGCCGGGCTGAAGGATCGCATCGACAAACAGATTGTTGTTACGAAGGAAAAATCCGGCGGAAGCAGCGTCAAAATAGTTGTCTGAGGATGTGCTGCCCCAAAACGTTATGTTTTTCTCTTGACATCTTCACGAAAATCACATAAAATAAAACTACTTATGTTTATAAAAAGCATGAGAACCACCCTCAAGGAGGCATTATCATGTACAAAAAAGTCACTACAGATATGAATTTCGTCGATCGCGAGCGGAAGGTTTTGGATTTCTGGCGCGAAAACGATATATTCAAGAAAAGTATAGAACTGCGAGCCGGAGCGCCGACTTATATGTTCTATGACGGTCCGCCTACCGCGAACGGCCAGCCCCACATCGGGCATGTGCTCACGCGTGTCATCAAGGATATGATCCCGCGTTACCGCACCATGAAGGGATATCAGGTTCCGCGCAAGGCCGGCTGGGACACACATGGTCTGCCGGTTGAGCTAGAGGTGGAGAGGGCTCTCGGTCTCGACGGCAAGGAGCAGATTGAGGAATACGGTCTTGATCCGTTTATCAATAAATGCAAGGAATCTGTCTGGAAATACAAGGGCATGTGGGAGGAGTTCTCCGACGCTGTAGGATTCTGGGCAGACATGGATAATCCGTATGTTACCTACGATGACGATTTTATCGAATCCGAGTGGTGGGCTTTGAAGGAGATCTGGGATCGCGGACTCCTCTACAAAGGCTTCAAAATAGTTCCGTATTGTCCGCGTTGCGGCACTCCACTCTCATCGCATGAGGTTGCGCAGGGGTATAAAAATGTCAAGGAACGCTCTGCGGTTGTCCGTTTCAAGGTAGTGGGGGAGGACGCATATTTCCTCGCATGGACAACGACGCCGTGGACGCTGCCGAGTAACGTCGCGCTCTGCGTGAATCCTGACGAGACCTATTGCAAGGTAAAGGCTGTTGACGGCTACACCTACTATATGGCTGAGGCGCTGCTTGACACGGTGCTTAATGACCTTCTTGAGAAAAATGACCCCACACCGGATGGTAAGGCTTATGAGGTTCTTGAGACCTTCAAGGGTACCGACCTCGAGAGGAAGGAATATGAGCCACTCTTTGATTTCGTGAAACCGACCTGCGAGAAACAGAAAAAGAAGGGGCACTACATCACCTGTGACAGCTATGTTACAATGACAGACGGTACGGGTATCGTACATATTGCGCCTGCGTTCGGTGAGGACGATGCCAAGGTCGGCCGTAATTATGACCTGCCGTTTGTACAGTTTGTTGACGACAAGGGAAATATGACAGAGGAGACACCGTATGTCGGAACATTTGTCAAGGATGCCGATCCTATGGTTCTGAAGGATCTGTCCGCGCGTAAACTCCTCTTCTCGGCGCCGCAGTTCGAGCACGATTATCCGTTCTGCTGGCGATGTGACACTCCGCTGATTTATTATGCAAGAGAGTCATGGTATATAGAGATGACCAAGGTTCGTGACGACCTGATTTCGAATAACAAAACAATAAACTGGATTCCGGAGTCCATCGGGACCGGACGTTTCGGAGACTGGCTGGAGAACATTCAGGATTGGGCGGTATCACGTAACCGTTATTGGGGAACGCCGCTCAATATCTGGGAATGCGAGGAGTGCGGCGAGCAGATAGCAATCGGTTCACGCGAGGAGCTTGCTGAAAAATCCGGTAATCCGGAGGCAAAAAACACTGAGCTTCACCGCCCGTATATCGACGAGGTCACCTGTACCTGTCCGAAATGCGGCAAAACAATGAGACGTGTGCCGGAGGTTATCGACTGCTGGTTTGATTCCGGCGCAATGCCGTTTGCCCAGCATCATTATCCGTTCGAGAACAAAGAACTGTTTGAGGCGCAGTTCCCGGCTCAGTTTATTTCCGAGGCTGTTGACCAGACACGCGGCTGGTTCTATTCGCTGCTTGCCGAGTCAACCCTGCTTTTTAACAAAGCGCCGTATGAAAATGTCATTGTGCTCGGTCATGTGCAGGATGAGAATGGTCAGAAGATGTCAAAGAGCAAGGGGAATGCGGTTGATCCGATGGAGGCACTGGGAACGTTCGGCGCGGATGCGATCCGCTGGTATTTCTACATAAATTCAGCACCGTGGCTCCCCAACCGTTTCCATGACAAGGCGGTTGTAGAAGGACAGCGTAAATTCATGGGAACCCTGTGGAACACCTATGCTTTCTTTGTCCTTTACGCAAATATCGATGAATTTGACGCTCGGGATTACAAACTCGAGTACGACAGGCTCGCTGTCATGGATAAATGGCTTCTTTCCAAATTAAATACAACGGTGAGGGAGGTTGATGACAATCTCGGGAATTACCGCATACCCGAAACTGCCAAAGCATTGCAGTCGTTTGTGGAGGATATGAGCAATTGGTATGTCCGCCGTTGCCGTGACCGTTTTTGGGCCAAGGGAATGGAGCAGGACAAGATCAATGCATATATGACTCTGCACACGGCGCTCGTAACCATTGCGAAGGCAGCGGCTCCGATGATTCCGTTCATGAGTGAGAGCATTTATCAGAATCTCGTCTGTGAGTCTGACAAGTCTGCGCCGGAATCTATCCACCTCTGCGATTTCCCTGTGGTACATGAGGAGCAGATAGATACTGAGCTTGAGAAAAAGATGGACGAGCTCCTGCAGATAGTTGCGCTCGGTCGAGCAGCCCGCAATACCGCGAACATCAAAAACCGTCAGCCAATCAGTCGCATATTTGTCAAGGCAGATGCAGAATTGTCCGATTATTTTACAACTATAATTGCCGATGAATTGAATGTAAAGGAAGTGCTTTTTACTGATGATGTTTCTGAGTTTACCGACTATAGCATCAAGCCAAATTTCAAGACTTTGGGCAAACGTTTCGGCGGAAAAATAAATGCAGTCAAGGACATCCTGGCTTCCTTAAACGGCAACGAGGCGATGGCTGAAATAAATGAAAAAAATGAATTAAAAATAACTCTGGAGGGACTCGATGAATATATCTCCAGAGAGGATCTCGTGATCGAGTCAAAACAGATGGATACCTTTGTCAGCGAGACGGATCGGGGAATCACCGTAGTTATCGATACTAACCTGACCGATGAGCTGATCGAGGAGGGCTTTGTGCGTGAGCTCATCTCCAAGATCCAGACCATGCGCAAGGAGGCTGATTATGAGGTTATGGATCACATCCGCGTTCTCGTAAACGGAAATGATCGAATCAGAGATATTTTCAAGCGCAATGAAGAGTCGATAATGCACGATGTTCTGGCGCAGGAGATATCATATGATTCGACCGGCGGCACGACCAGGGAATGGAATATCAACGGTGAAACCGTTACACTGGGAACTCAGAAACTGTAATGCCTCCGGCAGGATGCGCACGGATTTGCATCGGAAACCGTAAACATAGAAACTAACAGAAAGGAAGAGGATTATGGCGAGCAAAAAAGTAATGACTGATGAGGAAAAAAAGGAGAAGCTGATTGGTGAGATTGAGTACTATATGAAAATGCTCTTTCGCAAAACGATCGCTGAGGCAACGACGGCGCAGATGTTCCAGGCTGTTGCCTTTGCCATGAAGGATGACGTTGTCGATGATTGGATGAAGACTCATAAAAAGTATGATCAGGACGATGTGAAAACTGTTTATTATCTGTCCATGGAGTTTTTGATGGGGCGCGCGCTCGGCAATATCATCATTAACCTCAAGGAGGACAAGATTGTTCGTGATGTGCTCGAGGATCTGGGCTTTGATCTCGACGCTATCGAGGATGAGGAGCCGGATGCAGCGTTAGGTAACGGCGGTCTCGGTCGTCTGGCGGCATGCTTTTTGGATTCACTTTCAACACTCGGTTATCCGGCGTACGGATGTGGCATTCGTTACAAATATGGCATGTTTAAACAGGAGATCCGCGACGGATTTCAGATTGAAACACCGGATGACTGGCTGAAGGATCGTAACCCGTTTGAGATTAAACGTCCCGAGTACTCCGTAGAGGTTCGCTTCGGAGGCTACGTTGCCGTTCGCAAGGATGAAACTACCGGACGCGATAAATTCTTCCAGGAGGGTTATCAGTCGGTTATGGCGGTGCCTTATGACCTGCCTGTTGTCGGATATGGCAACCATATCGTAAACACACTGCGCATCTGGGATGCTGAGGCGATAGACACGTTCAACCTTGAGCATTTTGACAAGGGCGACTATCAGCAGGCGGTTGAGCAGCAGAATCTCGCGCGAACCATCTGTGAGGTGCTCTATCCGAACGACAATCATTACGCCGGCAAGGAACTCCGCCTGAAACAGCAGTACTTTTTCGTGTCCGCCAGTGTGCAGCGCGCTATTTCCAAATACATGGAGAAACACGACGACATTCGCAAACTCCATGAAAAAGTATGCTTCCAGTTGAACGACACGCATCCGACCGTGACTGTTCCCGAGCTGATGCGTATTCTTCTTGATGATTATAATCTCGAGTGGGAGGACGCATGGGCTGTTACATCCAAGACCTGCGCCTACACTAACCATACTATCATGTCGGAGGCTCTGGAAAAATGGCCGCTTGAGCTTTTTTCAAGGCTTCTGCCGCGTATTTACCAGATCACTGAGGAGATCAACCGCCGCTTTATCCTGCAGATCCAGGCGAAATATCCGGGTGATATGGAAAAAGTTCGCAAAATGGCCATTATCTACGACGGTCAGGTTAAAATGGCGCATCTCGCAATAGTTGCCGGATTCTCGGTAAACGGTGTTGCGAGACTCCATACTGAGATTCTGAAGAATCAGGAATTGCGTGATTTCTATCAGATGATGCCGGAGAAATTCAACAACAAAACAAACGGTATCACGCAACGCCGTTTCCTGCTGCATGGTAATCCGAAGCTTGCTGAGTGGGTAACTGACAAAATCGGCAGTGAATGGATCACGGATCTTTCACGCATGGATAAACTGTCGGTATATATCGATGACGAAAAATGCCGTCAGGAATTCATGAATATCAAATACCAGAACAAGGTACGGCTTGCAGAGTACATTAAAATCCACAACGGTGTTGAGGTGGATCCGAGGTCGATCTTTGATGTGCAGGTTAAACGACTCCATGAGTATAAACGTCAGTTGCTGAATATCCTTCACATAATGCATCTGTATAACCAGCTGAAGAAAAACCCGAATATGGATTTCTATCCCAGGACATTCATTTTCGGAGCGAAGGCTTCCGCAGGTTATCGTCGGGCAAAAGCCATTATCAAACTGATAAACAGCGTCGGTGACGTGGTGAACAATGACGAGTCGATCAAAGGCAAGATCAAGGTTGTGTTCATTGAAAACTATCGTGTGTCCAATGCGGAGCTGATCTTTGCGGCAGCGGATGTATCCGAGCAGATCTCAACCGCTTCCAAGGAGGCGTCAGGTACAGGAAACATGAAATTCATGCTGAACGGGGCGCCGACTATCGGAACCATGGACGGCGCGAATGTTGAGATCGTTGAGGAGGTCGGCGAGGAAAATGCGTTTATTTTCGGGCTTTCCTCACAGGAGGTTATTGATTTTGAGCACAACGGCCAGTACGATCCCAAGGATATCTACAACATGGACATGGATATACGCGCCGTGCTGACTCAGCTGATCGACGGAACCTACTCCCGCCAGGAGCCCGAGCTGTTCCGCGAGCTGTACAATTCTCTTCTGGAAAAAGACGGAGGAACGCCGGCTGACCAGTATTTCATACTCAAGGATTTCCGTTCTTACGAGGCAGCGCAGAAGGAAGTGGAAAAAGCCTATCGCGATGAAAAACGCTGGGCAAAGATGGCTATGATCCAGGTGGCTAAGGTCGGAAAATTCTCTTCAGACCGTACCATACAGGAGTATGTCGATGATATCTGGCATCTCGACAAGGTCACTCTGTAATATATCTTTCTAAATATCTTTTTAATAAGAAAAAAATCAGGCACTGCGGATTTTAATCTGCGGTGCCTTTTTCATGAAAAAAAGCAGGGATTTTTGAAAAAAAGTATTGCATTTCCCCTGATTTTGTGGTATATTATAAATGCAGTAGTAGCCTTTGCCGGCAGGAGTCGGCGAATCGAAGATAATACATCGATTTCGGCTACATGACCAGCACCTCCCCAATAGCAGGGATGCATCATGGGAGCAGCCAAGGAAGGCGTGATTGTTATGGTAGCAGCTTACAATTTGTACCTGGGCGGGTACCTGCCGCGGCTCGATCCGCAGCGCAGTGTCCACAACAGGCAAGAGCTAAAAACTAAATACAAAAACATCGTAAGCATGAACAATTCCAATCCGCAGACGGTGGTTCGCATTTCCAACAAGACACAGGCGTATGTGTTGAATGTGAAGGAATTGTCCATGGAGCTTGGCGAGGCGACGGAGTCCGTGTTATCCGGCGATCAGGAAAGGCTCTCGGAGAGCATGGGCAAAATGGCGGAGACTTTCAACGACCTGCTGAAGAAGAGCGATGATTTCGGGAAGGCAAACGGGAAACCATCCCGTCCCGGAGGGGAATTGCGGAATATGATCCGCAGGCACACTGATGAGTTGACCCGTGCCGGTTTCTCAGTAGACGATGAGGGCTTTCTGACCGCACCGACGGCGGAGGATGGCGAAGGACTGTTTCCACCGTTGGGCTTCGTATCAGAACTGGCAGCGAAGAGCGAAGAGATGAGCATGAATCCGATGGAGTACGTGGAACAGAAGGTGTACAGTTACGGGCACCTGGCTGGAAAGGATGTCGGACCTGCGTATGAGAATTCGTTGTACAGTGGGATGTTATTCAATTCCTATTGCTGATACGGGCGTGAAAAATCCCGGCAAATGGTTATTTGCCGGGATTTTTATTTTTTGCTTGACTTAATGTGACTCGTATGCTATACTATCGGGGCAAAGAGTTTCAGGTCTTTTTTTTATGCACAAAAATGAACGGAGGTGTTGAAATGCGTACAAAGATCACTTTGGAATGTACCGAGTGCAAACAGCGTAATTACGATACGACCAAAGAGAAGAGAAACCATCCGGACAGAATGGAGACGAAAAAGTATTGTCGATTCTGCAGGAAGCATACGCTTCACAAGGAGACGAAATAATCTGCAGTATCAGAAAGGATGTGTGAAAAGTTGAGCGAAGAGAGAACTTCCAAACCGGGCTTTTTCAAGAATCTGAAAGCTGAATTCAAAAAATGCACTTGGCCGAAGAAGGAAGAACTGGCCAAACAGTCCGCGCTGGTTATTCTGGTGTCGGTACTGCTGGGTGTGTTGATCGCCGGATTTGACTGGTTGATACGTTTGGGACTGACGGCGATGAATATCGTATAGATGTTGCCGTGTATTGTAAACGTAAGGACGTAAGGAGGCTTGAATGGCTGAAGAAGCACGCTGGTATGTCGTTCACACTTATTCAGGATATGAAAATAAGGTTAGGGACGACATCCTGAAAATGATCAATCACCTTAACATGGAGGATCAGATCCTTGATGTTATGATTCCCACTCAGAAGGTTACGGAAACAAAAAACGGTGAGGAGAAACAGTCTGAGAAAAAGATGTTTCCCGCTTACGTTTTGGTTAAAATGATCATGAACGAACGGACCTGGTATGTTGTGAGGAATACGAGAGGTGTTACCGGTTTCGTCGGTCCGGGTTCAAAGCCCGTGCCCCTGACGGAGGAAGAGGTGGAGTCGCTCGGCAAGATCGCCGAGGTCAAGGAATCGCCATTCTCGGTTGGAGACCATGTCGTTATCAGTGATGCGATGTGGCAGGACAAGGTAGGTGTTATTTCCGAGATTCACCCTGCCGAAGGAACCGCAGTCGTTATGATAGAGATGTTCGGGCGTGACACGCCGGTTGATTTCAATCTGACGGAATTGGAGAAGGTATGAGTAACAGTTATATAGTAGGAGGATTATAATGGCTAAGAAAGTCGAAGGATATGTGAAACTGCAGATCCCTGCCGGCAAGGCCACACCGGCACCGCCGGTCGGTCCGGCTCTGGGTCAGCACGGTATCAATATCGCAGAGTTTACCAAACAGTTTAATGCGCAGACACAGGGACAGGAAGGAATGATCATTCCGGTTGTCATCACAGTGTATGCGGACAGAAGTTTCAGTTTTATTACAAAGACTCCCCCGGCTGCAGTATTATTGAAAAAGGCAGCAAAGATCCAGTCGGGATCGGGAGAGCCGAACAAGAAAAAGGTTGCGAAGGTGACACAGGCGGATATCAGACAGATCGCTGAGACCAAGATGCCGGACCTGAATGCAGGCAGCATCGAGTCGGCAATGAGCATGATTGCCGGTACCGCTCGCAGCATGGGAATCGAAGTTGTCGATTGACATGATTCTCTTAACGAAGCCGAGCGTTAAGCGAAGACTGAGTTTAGAGAAGAATAAAAAGACCTGAACTGATAAAAAGGACGTTGTGGGAGACAGTGATGAACACTGCCGCCAACACCACTAGGAGGTATTCAGAATGAAACATGGAAAGAAATATGCAGAGGCTGCCAAATTAGTTGATCGTATGACTCAGTATGAGGTAGCTGACGCAGTTGCTTTGGTAAAGAAAACATCAGTTGCCAAATTCGATGAGACCATTGAGGCTCATGTTCGTTTGGGCGTTGACGGAAAGCATGCCGACCAGCAGGTTCGCGGCGCGGTTGTTTTGCCGCATGGTACAGGTAAAAAGGTTCGTGTGCTCGTATTCGCCAAGGGTGACAAGCTCTCTGAGGCAGAGGCCGCAGGCGCAGATCATGTAGGCGGCGAGGAACTCATTCCGAAAATCCAGAATGAAGGTTGGTTCGAATTTGACGTAGTCGTAGCAACACCGGACATGATGGGTGTTGTAGGACGTCTGGGTCGTGTGCTTGGTCCGAAGGGGCTCATGCCCAACCCCAAGGCCGGAACGGTCACAATGGATGTAGGCAAGGCTGTCGAAGATATCAAAGCAGGTAAGATCGAATATCGTTTGGACAAGACCAATATAATCCACTGCCCAATCGGTCGTTCATCCTTTACGGAGGAGCAGCTGACCGAAAACCTTGACACACTGATGGATGCGCTGTTGAAGGCAAAGCCGGCCAGCGCAAAGGGACAGTACTTTAGATCGGTTACTATTGCAAGCACGATGGGACCGGGTATCAAAGTGAGTCCGGTTAAGTACGCATAAACACCATGACATTTTAATTATGTGAATTTCCGGAGACCGGAGATTCATGTTTCGCTCGGAGCCTGATCAAAGCCTCCTCGCTGAAACATGAATCACCGGTCTCCTGCTTATTTGTATGTCGTAGCAGTTTATGAATGTTTTTTTAAATTTTACTTGACATGGGCGCTGAGATGTGTTAGAGTGGTCGTCGTGGAAAGCGAAGGCTTGTCTGCCGTAGACAGCAGGTGCCGTTTGGCGTAAGTCCTGCCGAGGGAGAGTTTATAATATGTAATTCCGGTCGAGTCCGATTTCGGATAGGATAAGGGATTTCTAAGTATGTTACTCCGTCTGCGTAGATAAGCAGGCGGTTTTTGTTTTTCAACTAAATAAAAAAGGAGGAAAAGATCTCATGGCACAAGTTGAGAAGAAACAGCCGATCGTTGAGGAGATCAAGGGCTATGCAGCAGATGCCAAGGGTGTTGTGCTTGTTGATTACCGTGGGTTAACGGTTGAGCAGGACACACGTTTGCGTCGTCAACTGCGTGAGGCAGGTGTTGTATACAAGGTTTACAAAAACACCATGTTGCATTTGGCTTTTGAGGGAACTGAATACGATCAGCTCGATCAGCATTTGGAAGGTCCTACGGCTATTGCGTTCGGTATCGAGGATGAAACCGCACCGGCGCGTATCCTGAACAACTTTGCTAAGGAAGCAGAGGCTTTGGAGTTCAAGGGAGCCGTTGTCGGCGGTACCTACTATGATGTAAACGGTATCAAGGAACTGGCAACTATCCCGTCGAGAGACGAGCTTATCTCCAAACTTCTCGGAAGCCTGCAGTCGCCTATCACTAACCTTGCCCGCGTATTGAAACAGATTGCGGAGAAGGATCCGTCAGAGGCAGCTGCTGAGGAAAAAGCAGAAGAGAAGACTGAGGAAGCGGCTGAAGCACCTGCAGAGGAGGCAGCAGCAGAAGCACCTGCAGAGGAGGCAGCGGCTGAAGCACCTGCAGAGGATGCTGCCGGGGAGAAAGCAGAGGAAGCAGCTCCTGCTACAGAAGAAACAGCAGAAGATGCAGAATAACAGTTAATCAAAATTGAATGGAGGAAAAAAATCATGACTACACAGGAATTTATCGACGCTATCAAAGAGATGAGCGTTACTGATTTGAACGATTTGGTAAAAGCATGCGAAGAGGAATTCGGCGTATCTGCAGCAGCAGGTGTTGTTGTAGCAGCAGCAGGCGGTGACGGTGCAGCAGCAGGCGGAGAGGAGAAAGACTCCTTCGATGTAGAGCTGACAGAGGTTGGCGGAGCAAAGGTAAAGGTTATCAAGGTTGTACGCGAGATTACCGGTCTTGGTCTCAAGGAGGCAAAGGATCTCGTAGACGGCGCACCGAAGATCATCAAAGAGGGCGCAACCAAAGAGGAAGCAGAGCAGATCAAAGAGAAGGTCGAGGCAGAAGGCGCAAAGGTTACTCTCAAGTAATGTGCGCGTAAGCAACGAAACGTATATAAAAAGGTCACTCCGTTTGGAACGATTTACAAACGGAGTGATTTTTTTGTGTGTGATGAGTGCTACGATAACGGGAAATCGTCGGTTTCCAGGTATTTTCGTCATTTCTTGGCAGTTTTTTTAAAATTTCTCTTGACGTCTCCCGATATTTGTGTTAAGATATACGTTGCACTTTTGTGCCGATTTAATCAATCTCTTATTCTTTTTAAGGAGCGTATCATCGATGGAAAAAAACAGGATTCGCCCTGTACACGTGGGCAAACGAGTAAGAATGAGTTACTCAAAGCAACGCGAAGTTCTGGAAATGCCGAACCTGATCAAGGTTCAGTCGGATTCCTACCAATGGTTTCTTGAAGAGGGACTGCAGGAGGCGTTTCGTGACATTTCTCCGATTAATGATTTTAACGGTTCACTGAGCCTCGAATTCGTTAGTTTTGATTTGCATAAAGACGAGGTTAAATACACGATCGAGGAATGCAAGGAGAGGGACGCAACCTATTCGGCACAGTTATATGTTACGGTTCGTCTGATTAACCAGGAAACCGAGGAAATATCGGAGCATGAGATATTCATGGGCGATCTGCCGTTGATGACGCGTACCGGAACCTTTGTGATCAACGGTGCGGAGCGTGTTATCGTCAGCCAGCTTGTTCGTTCACCGGGTATTTATTATGGTATTGACCATGACAAGACCGGCAAACCCCTGTTTTCATCCACGGTTATTCCGAACAGAGGTGCATGGCTTGAGTATGAAACGGATTCACAGGATGTGTTCTACGTCAAGGTAGACCGCAACCGCAAGGTTCCCATCACTGTGCTTCTCCGTTCTCTTGGTGTATCTACAAATGAAGAGATAATTGAAATATTCGGCGAAGAACCCAAGATAATGGCAAGCTTGGAGAAGGATATTGCGACTAATAAAGAAGAGGGCATTATCGAGCTGTTCAAGCGTCTTCGTCCGGGTGAGCTTTTGTCTCCGGATAATGCGTTTAACATGTTTAACGCAATGTTTTTTGATGTCAGAAGATATGATCTTGCAAAGGTCGGACGTTATAAATTCAATAAAAAGTTAGCGCTGCGCAATCGTATCGCAGGCTTTACGCTTTCTCAGGATGCAGTCAGCGATGAGACAGGAGAGGTAATCGCAGAGGCGGGTACCCTGGTTACAGAGGAACTCGCTGACAAGATTCAGTACGCGGCAATTCCTTTTGTTTTCGTGCAGACAGAGGAGGGTCATGAGGTCAAGGTTCTCTCAAACCTGATGGTTGATCTGAACAGCTTTTTACCGAAAGCAGACAAGGAGGAGCTTGGCATTACTGAGGAGGTTTATTATCCTGCTCTCAAGGAGATCCTCGAAAACAAGGATCTTAAAAAAGCAGCAGATCGCTATGAGGAGATCAAGCGTCACGTTGCAGATCTTATTCCCAAGCATATTACCAGGGAGGATATATTTGCCTCCATCAATTATAATATCCATCTTGAGTATGGTATCGGAAACGATGATGATATCGATCACCTCGGAAACCGTCGCATCCGCGCGGTGGGAGAACTGTTGCAGAATCAGTTCCGTATCGGGTTGTCACGTATGGAGCGTATGGCGCGTGACCGCATGTCTACATTAGATATAGAGGGCATATCGATACAGACACTCATCAATATCAGACCGATACAGGCTGCGATAAAGGAGTTTTTCGGAAGTTCACAGCTGTCACAGTTTATGGACCAGAATAACCCGTTGTCAGAGCTTACTCATAAACGTCGTCTCTCGGCGCTGGGCCCCGGCGGATTGTCCAGGGATCGTGCCGGATTTGAGGTGCGTGACGTGCATTATTCACATTACGGCCGCATGTGCCCGATAGAGACTCCTGAGGGACCGAATATCGGATTGATCAACTCTCTCGCGTCATATGCCAAGATAAACCAGTATGGTTTTGTTGAGGCTCCTTATCGCAAGGTTGACAAGTCTGATCCTGAAAACCCGCGTGTTACCGACGAGGTTGTATATATGACCGCGGACGAGGAGGATCGTTACCATGTGGCACAGGCCAACTCCCTTCTCGATGAGAACGGATATTTCGTCAGAAAGAACATTTCAGGTCGTTACCGCGAGGAGACATCCGAGTTTCCGCGCCGTTTGATCGATTATATGGATGTGTCGCCGAAAATGGTATTCTCAATTGCTACGGCCATGATTCCGTTCCTTGAGAACGATGATGCAAACCGCGCGCTGATGGGTTCAAACATGCAGCGTCAGGCTGTGCCGTTGCTGGTCACTGAGGAACCTGTTGTAGGTACTGGTATAGAGATGAAGGCTGCCGTTGACTCGGGTAACTGTGTCGTGGCAGAGAATGACGGAAAGGTTGAGCGCTCGGAGTCATCGCGGATCATAGTCCGCAAGGAGGACGGGGAGCTCGATGAATACAAATTACAGAAATTTGTTCGTTCCAACCAGGGAACCTGTATGAATCAGCGTCCGATTGTCGATGTCGGCGAGGAGGTTCATGCCGGACAGGTTATAGCGGACGGACCTTCCACGTCGGGTGGTGAGATCGCGCTCGGCAAAAACCCGTTGATTGGTTTTATGACATGGGAGGGCTATAACTACGAGGATGCGGTTCTCCTGTCAGAGCGGCTGGTACAGGAGGATGTTTACACCTCCGTTCATATCAGTGAGTATGAGATTGAGGCCCGTGAGACCAAACTCGGACCTGAGGAGATTACGCGTGATATTTCGACGGTAGGTGAGGATGCTCTCAAGGATCTCGATGAAAACGGTATCATCCGTGTCGGAGCTGAGGTTCGCGCCGGAGATATCCTGGTCGGCAAGGTAACTCCAAAGGGTGAAACCGAGCTGACTGCAGAGGAACGCCTTCTGCGCGCTATTTTCGGAGAAAAAGCAAGAGAAGTGCGTGACACCTCCCTCAAGGTACCTCATGGTGAGTTCGGTATTGTCGTAGATACAAAGGTGTTCACAAGGGAGAACAACGGAGATCTTCCTCCGCAGGTTATCCGGAGTGTGCGTGTCTATATAGCTCAGAAGAGAAAAATCCAGGTCGGTGACAAAATGGCCGGACGTCACGGAAACAAGGGTGTGGTTTCCCGCGTGCTTCCGATCGAGGATATGCCGTACCTGCCAAACGGAAGACCGCTTGACATCGTGCTGAACCCGTTGGGTGTGCCGTCACGTATGAATATAGGTCAGGTATTGGAGATACACCTGTCGCTCGCTGCCAAAGCTTTGGGCTTTGATGTTTCAACACCTGTGTTTGACGGCGCGAACGAAATTGATATCATGGATACATTGAAACTGGCAAATGACTACGTCAACACGCCGATTGAGGATTTCAAGAAAAAGTATAAGGACATCCTTGCACCGGAGGTTATGGATTATCTGATAGAGAATCAGGATTACCGCAAGGAGTGGGAGGGCGTTCCGATCAAGGAGGACGGAAAAGTTCAACTGCGAGACGGACGAACCGGAGAGTTTTTCGATGGTGAAGTAACCATCGGATTCATGCATTACCTGAAACTCCACCACCTTGTAGATGACAAGATCCATGCACGTTCAACCGGACCATACTCTCTCGTAACCCAGCAGCCGTTAGGAGGTAAAGCTCAGTTCGGCGGACAGCGTTTCGGAGAGATGGAGGTTTGGGCTCTGGAGGCTTACGGCGCGGCATATACTCTGCAGGAAATCTTGACAGTGAAGTCGGACGATGTCGTAGGTCGTGTAAAAACTTATGAGGCCATTATAAAAGGCTCGAACATATCCGATCCTGGAATTCCGGAATCGTTCAAGGTACTGCTCAAGGAGCTCCAGTCACTTGCTCTCGATGTAACGGTGCTCGACGAGAATGGCAAAGAGGTTGTTATGACCGAGGATACAGAGGTTACGGACATGGGTGCGCGCGAGTTCATGAATGAGGACAGTAACTATACAGGCAAAGGAGATTCATTCTCATCTGTCGGCGGATACAGAGAGGTTGACGACGTTGCTGAACTCAATGACAACAACATCATGATTTCCGATTAATCACATTTATTCTATTAAGTGAAAGGATGGTTAACAATATGCCTCAGGTTAGTGAGAACAATATGATTACCTACGATAAAATCAAAATTATGCTGGCTTCTCCCGAAAAAATACGTGAGTGGGCTACCAGATACATCAATGGGGAACGCATTATAGGAGAGGTAACGAAACCTGAAACCATCAACTACCGTACGCTCAAACCCGAGACCGACGGTCTTTTCTGTGAGAGGATTTTCGGTCCCAGCAAGGATTGGGAGTGCCATTGCGGTAAATACAAAAAGATCCGTTTCAAGGGCAAGGTCTGCGACAAATGCGGCGTTGAGGTAACCAAATCCAGCGTCCGCCGCGAGCGCATGGGCTGTATTGAGTTGGCAGCTCCGGTATCGCATATCTGGTATTTCAAGGGAATTCCGTCACGTATGGGACTGATGCTGGATCTTTCACCGAAAGTACTTGAGAAGGTACTCTATTTTGCTGCATATATCGTGCTTGATTCAGATGTACCGGATCTGCCGGTCAAGTCTGTATTGAATGAGGGTGAATATCAGGAAGCACGCGAAAAATACGGTGATGCGTTCAGAGCAGGAATGGGAGCGCAGGCAATACAGGAGCTGTTGGAGAGAATAGATCTCGATCGTGAGGCGGAAGCTCTCAAGGACGAATTGGCTTCTCTTACCGGCCAGAAACGTACACGTGTGATCAAACGATTAGAGGCAGTCGAGGCATTTTTGGAGTCCGGAAACCGTCCTGAATGGATGATCCTGACTGTGATCCCCGTTATCCCACCTGATTTGCGTCCTATGGTTCAGCTTGACGGCGGTCGTTTCGCGACTTCAGACATGAATGATCTGTATCGTCGTATAATCAACCGCAATAACCGTCTGAAAAAGATGCTTGAGCTCGGTGCGCCTGATATTATCGTGCGCAACGAGAAACGTATGCTGCAGGAGGCGGTTGATGCTTTGATAGATAATGGGCGTCGCGGCCGTCCTGTTACGGGACCGGGTAATCGTCCGCTGAAATCACTGTCTGAGATGCTCAAAGGAAAACAGGGACGTTTCCGCCAGAATCTTCTCGGAAAGCGTGTGGACTATTCCGGACGTTCCGTTATCGTGGTAGGACCGGAGCTCAAGATTTATCAGTGTGGCCTGCCGAAGGAAATGGCTATCGAGCTTTTTAAACCGTTTGTTATGAAGGAACTTGTGGAGAACGGCTCAGCGACGAATATAAAAAATGCCAAGAAAAAAGTAGAGAAACTCGAGGATGATGTATGGGATGTTTTGGAAAAAGTTATTCGTGAGCATCCTGTAATGCTGAACCGTGCGCCTACCCTGCACCGTTTGGGGATCCAGGCATTCGAGCCGACTCTCGTCGAGGGTAAGGCAATCAAGCTTCATCCGCTCGTTTGTACTGCGTTCAACGCGGACTTTGACGGAGACCAGATGGCGGTTCATTTGCCGCTGTCAGTTGAGGCACAGTCCGAGTGTCGCTTTTTACTGCTGTCACCGAATAACCTTCTCAAGCCATCCGACGGTGGTGCTGTTGCCGTGCCGTCGCAGGATATGGTGTTGGGTATTTATTATCTTACTCAGGAGCGCGGCTCGGCTATCAAGGGTGACGGAGTTCCGCAGCTCGGTGAAGGCAAATTTTTCAAAGACATGAATGAGGCGATTCTCGCGTATGAGAACCATGAGATCACGCTTCATGCGCGGATCAAGATCCGTCGTTTTGGCATCAACGCTGAGGGCGAGGAGGATTCACGTATTATAGAGTCCACATTGGGACGCTTTATATTTAACGAGGTTATCTCTCAGGATCTCGGATTTGTTGACAGATCCGATCCGGACAATTTCCTCAAACTTGAGGTAGATTTCCAGGTTGGCCGTAAACAGCTCAAGGAAATTCTCGAGAAATGCATCAACAATGAGGGTGCGACACGTACGGCAGAGACACTTGATGCGATCAAGGCGCTCGGTTACAGCTACTCTACCAAGGCTGCAATGACGGTATCCATATCTGATATGGTTGTTCCTGCCAAGAAAAAGGATATCCTTGCTGATGCTGAGGAGAAGGTTGAGCATATCAACATGAAATATCAGCGTGGTCTCCTGACTGAGGAGGAGCGCTACAAAAATGTCGTAGGTATGTGGAAAAATGCCGATGACGATGTTTCCAAAGCCCTGATGAGCGGTCTTTCCATTTACAATAACATCCATATGATGGCTGATTCCGGAGCCCGTGGTTCTGATAAACAGATTAAACAGCTGGCCGGAATGCGCGGTCTGATGGCAGATACAACAGGACGTACCATCGAGCTCCCTATCAAGTCAAATTTCCGCGAGGGTCTGGATGTATTGGAGTACTTTATTTCTGCTCACGGCGCCCGTAAGGGTCTGTCGGATACGGCTCTGAGAACTGCCGATTCCGGATATCTGACGCGTCGTCTGGTTGATGTGTCACAGGAACTGATCATTCGTGAGACAGACTGTCATGACAATCGTCCGGATGAGGAGATACCGGGAATGGATGTCTATGAGTTCAACGAAGGCTACGAGAAGGTAATCGAGTCACTCAAGGAGCGCATAACCGGACGTTATTCCTGCGAGACGATTCTTGATGACAACGGAGAGGTTATAGTCAAGGCAAACCATATGATCACTCCGAAACGCGCTGAGAGAATCGTAGCCAAGGAGGGCTATCATGTTCCGAAGGAGCTGGAGGATGAGCAAAAGCAGATTAAAGATCAAATAGACGAATTGCTCGGAACGGAATCGAATGAGGATGAAATTAAGCGTTTAGAGGGCGAGTTAAAGGAGATTGATAAAAAGATATCCGAGATTCATAAAAAGAGAATCCGTATACGTACGGCTATTACATGTAAATCAAAAGTCGGCATTTGCGCGAAATGCTATGGAGCCAATATGGCTACCAAGGAGCCTGTTCAGGTCGGTGAGGCTGTCGGCATCATCGCGGCGCAGTCAATCGGTGAGCCGGGTACACAGCTGACGATGCGTACCTTCCATACCGGTGGTGTGGCAGGCAGCGATATCACACAAGGTCTCCCGCGTGTCGAGGAGCTTTTTGAGGCACGTAAACCGAAAGGACTTGCCATAATCGCTGAGTTCGGTGGAACCGTTGAGGTTCGTACAGCCAAGAAAAAGGAAGTCGTTGTCACAAATGAAGAGGGCAGGAGCAAGGCTTATCTGATCCCGTATAATTCGAGACTCAAGGTAACTGACGGAGAGGAAATCGAGGCCGGTGATGAGCTGACGGAGGGTTCGGTAAACCCGCATGATATATTAAAGATCAAGGGTGTTCGCGCAGTACAGGATTATCTGATTCGTGAGGTGCAGCGAGTATACCGCGCTCAGTCCGTTGAAATCAATGACAAGCACATTGAGGTCATTGTACGTCAGATGCTGAAAAAGATCAGCATTGATGAGAATGGAGATTCGAAATATCTTCCGGGAGATCGTGTAGATGTCCTTGACTTTGAGGATGAGGTAAAACGTCTCGAGCGTGAGGGATTAGAGCCGCCACAGGGTACACAGATCATACTCGGTATTACCAAGGCTTCGCTGGCAACGAATTCATTCCTGTCAGCCGCATCGTTCCAGGAGACGACCAAGGTCCTCACCGAAGCCGCAATCAAGGGCAAGGTGGATCCGCTGGTAGGTCTCAAGGAGAACGTTATTATCGGTAAGCTGATTCCGGCAGGAACCGGCATGAAACGTTACCGTAACATTGAGATATATTCCGATCTGCGAGAGAACCTTGAGCCGGAGGAACAGGCTGAGCCGGAACTTGATCTCACAAAGCTCAACGCCCGTTATGGCGTAGGCATGCATGGTGGTGCCGGAGATAATGATGATTTCAAGATTGATATGAATGCTGATGATCCGGAGGACGATGAGGAATTAGACGACGAAGTCGAGATCGGTGGCGAGGGCTATGACAGCGATGAAATGGATGATGAGATTTTAGGATCTGATGGCGAAGAGTGAGGTGTAATTTGACGACGGATCAGAAAAAGGTCATCAGGGGTGTTATAGGTGAATATTTGGACAGTCCGTATGTCCGCAGGATGAAAAATTATATCCAGCACGGGAACGTGACGACGTACAGGCACTCTGTGAATGTTGTCAAAATGGCCTATCTGTTAAATGAGAAATTTCATCTCAATGCCGATTTGGAGGTATTGCTGACGGCTGCTTTGCTTCATGATTTTTATCTGTATGACTGGCATGACAGACCCACCGGTGATCTTCATGGATACAGACATCCGGCGCGCGCAGTTAAAAATGCGGTCAGAATATTCGGGGTCAATGACAGGGTGCAGGCTGCTATACGAACTCATATGTGGCCTTTGACCTTTTTCAGCATTCCGAAGAGCAAGGAAGCATACATATTATGTTACGCTGATAAGTTAACATCGATGGCTGAGACGTTGTGGATGAGAGGATAGAATATGGCAACATTAAGCGTAGAATTGATCAATCCGTTTTTGGCAACAGCAAAAAAGATCCTGTCAGAGGTCTGTTTTGTTGAAGTGAATATCCATAAACCCATGCTGAAGGAAACATCCTTTGACAAGAGTCACTGGGTAATCATAGTCGGGGTAACCGGTGAACTTCATGGTCATGTTCTGTTGGCTATGACCGAACGGCAGGCTTGCGGAATAGCATCCAAGATGGCTATGATGGACATTAAGGAGATGGATGATTTTGCCAGCAGCGCGGTTTCGGAGCTCGGTAACATGATCATGGGAAATGTGGCGACTGTTTTTTCCAGTTCGGGTATCGGCATCGACATCACACCGCCGACATTATCAAATGGAAATGTGAGTTTTGCATCAAAGGGCGGCAAGTCGCTTTGCGTTCCGTTGACGTTTGACGGCGGGGGAATGGACCTTTACCTTGCGCTACAGCAGGCATAACAAATCATAGCGCCGGACGCGATCGGAGCTTTGCTCACGACTCGCAAGCTCGCTGTGAGCAAACTCCTGCCGCCGGCGCGATAGCGTTGGTGATGCTGCGTAGGTGGCGGTAAATCAAAATGGAAGAAAAAAAGTCTTTATCAAAAATATATGTGTGGGCGCTGGCTTTCGGCTCCATCATCGGGTGGGGCGCTTTTGTAATGCCGGCGTCTTCTTTTTTACCCTCGGCAGGTCCGTTGGGCACAACAATTGCCGTAATTATTGCTGCGGGGATAATGATCCTGATCGCATATAATTTCCAGTACATGATGAACCGTCATCCGAAAAACGGCGGGCCGTTAGTTTATACAGCGAGAACCTTTGGTTATGAGCACGGTTTTTTCTGCGCATGGTTCCTTGGACTGGCATATATCTGTCTGATTCCCCAAAACGCTACTGCTGTTACACTGATCTGCCGGATGCTGCTCGGTGATACGTTTCAGGTATGGCATCTCTATGATTTCGCGGGATATGAGATCTATTTCGGAGAGATAGCGGTGTCAACCGGCCTGATTGCCGCGGTAGGTGTTCTCTGTTATTTCGGACGCCGCCTGGTCGGGATTGTTCAGACTGTTTTAGCTGTAATACTGTTCGCGGGAGTTGTCACAATAGGTATCGCGGCAATTGTGAGCGACAATGCCACCATAGCCAATATGACACCCTCGTTTTCCGGGGCGGACAGATCAAAAATTCTCGAGATTATATCAGTGCTGGCAGTCATGCCATGGGCATTTGTAGGCTTTGATACCATCTCACTCTCTGTGGAACGATTTAGATTCCCTGTAAAAAAATCGCTATGTATGATGATTATTGCCATACTCATGGGAGGCGGAGTCTATATTATCACAACCGTGATAACTGCTTCTTCCGTGCCTGCGGGTTATGATTCGTGGCTGACCTATCTCGCAGATACCGGAAATATTTCCGGATTGCGCCAGATTCCGCTGTTCCAGTCGGCTCATAATGTGATGGGTGACCTGGGAGTCTGGATACTGGTAGCGGCTGCTTTTTCTGCCGTATTCACGGGATTGATAGGATTCTATGTCGCATCAACGAGATTGCTCACAACGATGGCTGGCAAGGATCTTCTGCCGCGCTGGTTCAGGCGCACAGAGGAAAGCGGTTCTCTCCATGTAATCGTTTTTATCGCGATTGTTTCCGTGACAGGTCCCTTTTTCGGACGCAACGGACTAGGCTGGCTCGTTGATATCTCATCGCTCGGTGCAGCGATCGGTTTCGGATACACATCACTTGCTGCCTTCCGCGTCGCGCGTGAGGAGGGAAGCAGGCGCGCACAGGTTACAGGAATGATTGGCGCGCTCCTTTCAGTAGGCTTCGGGTTACTGCTGCTGGTACCGTATTCTATGGAGGACGCGGTGCTGGAGCCGGAATCCTATCTCCTGCTCGGAATTTGGGGGACACTGGGCTTCATTTTGTATTGGGTGATGCTGCGCCGTAATGATGTCAGGGCAAAGAGGAAGCATGTACTGCTGCTGGGTGCGGTTTTGCTCATAGTGATCCTGTTTTCAACGACTGTTTGGATGCTCCAGACCATACACAGAAAGGTTGTTGAGGTTACCGGGATACAGGGAATTTCTGCAGAGGAAATACGGCGTGCGATACACGGGACCGTGGTTTCAAGGATAATAATTTATTCGGTATTGGTCGGAATCACGATCATAGTAATGTTCGCCATATATTACCGGATACATAAACAGAATGAAGGCCTCGAAGAGGAGAAGATGCGCGCAGAGGAAGGCAACCGGCTCAAAACGGAATTCCTTTCAAATATGTCGCATGATATACGCACGCCTATGAACGCGATCATCGGTTATACCGATCTCGCGCGCGAGAGTCTGGGTGATGTCGAGAAAACCCGTGAATATCTGAATAAAATCTATTTTTCCGGCAGGCATTTGCTTGAACTCATAAACGACGTTCTGGAGATGAGCCGTATTGAGAGCGGGCGGATCGATTTAGACGAGGATTTTTATGATGTTCGCGCTATAATGGATCATTTGGACAGCATGATACGGGGACAGGCTGAGGAAAAGAATATCAGTCTGACCTTCGAGACCAAAAATATCCGTCATAATATCATTTTTTGCGATCGTCTGAGGCTTAATCAGATATTCCTGAACCTGATCGGAAACTCGATCAAGTTTACTCCGGAGGGCGGGGAGATACATGTTTCAGTTGAGGAGTTTGAGGACATCGATGAACTCCACGCAAATTATGAAATACGTGTCCGTGACAACGGCATCGGAATGGATGAGGAATTCGCCCGCCACGTGTTTGAACCGTTTGAGCGTGAGAGAACATCAACGGTCAGCGGTGTCCAGGGAACGGGACTCGGCATGGCAATTACGAAAAACCTCGTTGAGCTGATGCATGGAATGATCGATCTCGTTACCCGTCCGGGACAGGGCACCGAGTTCATAATCCATATCCCGTTCCGGCGTAAATCCATGGCGGCAACAGACGAGGATGGGACGGCAATTGACTCACGGCATATCGAGGCGGTTGATACCACGCCTGATGAGAAAAAGTGGGATTTTACGGGCAAACGAGCCCTTTTAGTTGATGATAACATGATAAACCGTGAGATAGCCAAGGCGATTTTAGACAGATTCGGTTTCAGCGTCGATGAAGCGACTGACGGTGACGAGGCTGTGGCAGCGGTTGAGAATGCAGCGGATGATTATTTTGATGTGGTGCTGATGGATATTCAGATGCCACGAATGAACGGGCACGACGCGACACGCGCGATACGCAGCATGGACAACGCGGTCAAGTCACGGATACCCATTATCGCCATGACTGCCAACGCATTTGAGGAGGACGTGAAGCGGGCTCATGACGCCGGAATGGATGCTCATGTTGCCAAACCGATCGACATCCCCGAACTGATGAAAACTTTGGCGGAGGTGTTCGGGATGGAGGCTGAGGTACAGGAGGTAGCAAATAAATGACTTCACAGGTGATGATGTGGGTTGAGATATTTGCTGTAATAGTATTACTGATCCCTATGATAGAGGATATCCGGCAGTATTTGCTGAGCCACCGGATATCCCGTTTTATTATACTGCTGGAGGGCGCTATAATATGCATGCTGATCGTGAATATTGTATATGTGGCGATGCAGAGCCCATTGCAGAATCCACTTCGTAATCCGACCGGAATCCGGCCTTTTTATGAGCAGATGTTAGGAGCTCTTAAATTTGTTTTTTATTATGCTTCATTGTATTTTTTTGTTTGTATTGTACAGGTGTTTATTGAAACCAAACAGCGCGTAAACAAACTGTTCAACAGGATAGTTTTGGGCATATGTGTTGTGAATACAATATTTCGATTCATTGTGATCGCTGTCGGATTATACTCATCAGCTCCGATTGACAGCTCGATCCACAGGTTTGCGGATGTGGTCGGGACGGTGAGCACGATAGCGTATGTATTGATTTTAGCGAGTATGATGTGGTATCACAGAAGCGCGTTATCGTCACATAATGTGTTTGTTATCAGCTCGTTCGTTGTTTTGCCGTTGCTGTTTTCGGTTATAAGCTCAGTATGGGATATTGCCGCACTCGTTCAGATAGCCATGGCGATTTCAATGATAATCATTCATGTATCATTGTTTCGGGAGAGTGACGATATTGTCCGAATGCAGGAGATCGAGCTGACGAGGGCGAGGATCAGGGTTCTGCGGTCACAGATCGGCCCTCACTTTTTATTTAATACACTGAATGCCATCTATGTGCTGTGTGAAAAGGATCCTGTGCAGGCGCAGCAGGCAGTCAGTGATTTCTCCGAATTTTTGCGCGCAAATTTAGATGTGCTTGAAAATGATGCGCGAATTCCGTTTGCCCGGGAGATGGAGCATGTGGAACATTACCTGAGTCTGGAAAAAATGAGATTTCGCGGAGATTTAAACATAGAGAAACATTTGGAGGAAATGAATTTTGTCATACCGGCGCTGACTGTCCAGCCGATTGTCGAGAATGCCGTAAATCACGGAATAGGACGTAAAAAGGGTGGCGGCACGGTCACAATCCGTTCTGAGCAGGATGAGGAGGATTTTATTGTTACGATCAGCGATGACGGAGTGGGATTTGACACTTCGATTTTGACGGATGCAGTGAATCCGGCCGGCGATGAGCCGGAGGCGATGCTCCGGACCCGGGGTGACTGGATGCGTGAGCCGGAGGATAAAAAGCACCGGTCGATAGGTCTGAAAAATGTACGCGAGCGGATAGAACTCATGTCAGATGCAAAAATGATTGTTGATTCCGTGCCGGGCACCGGGACGATCGTGACACTGCGGATACCGAAGAAAAACAATACCATGTTTGGGTGAGGATGAACATTGTGACGTAGCTTGTTGGTGACAATATATTTTCGAGCTGAAATAAACTGTGTAATAGATAGTGTCAGGTGACATATCAAAAACCGGGGTTAATACTAATGACTCCGGTAACGGGTGGGAGGAGAGTAATGAGAATAATAGTTGTTGATGACGAGTATTTAGCCCTCGAGGGAACGATGGGCGGTGTAAAAAAAGTAGTCCCCGATGCGAGTGTACGTGGTTTTCAGGATCCGTCAGAGGCGGTGGACTCTGTTCGAAATGAGTCGGCGGATGTGGCGCTGTTAGACATCCATATGCGCACAATGGACGGACTGCAGCTCGCGCGTGAGCTGCAGGAAATCAATCCGCAGATCAACATCATATTTACAACGGGCTATCGCGAATACATGGAGGACGCATTTGGGATCCATGTCAGCGGCTATATTGTGAAGCCTGTCACGCCGCAGAAAATCAACGCCGAATTCGAACATCTCAGATTTCCGATTCCGGCGGAGGATGAGAAAAAAAGAGTTCGTATACAGACATTCGGTGAATTTGAAGTGTTTATTGATGATGCTCCGGTGGAATTTGCCTATGCCAAAACAAAGGAAATGTTTGCTTATCTCATCGACAGAAACGGAGCAATGGTAACTACCGGTACGCTTATGTCCATACTGTGGGAGGAGGATGAGAACGAAACCGGCGGATCCGGTCACGGCTCGTATCTCCGTAATCTGGTATCAGATCTGACACGTGTTCTGCGTGACAAAAACTGTGAGGACATCCTCCTGCGCCGTCGAGGCATGATCGGGATCGACAAGTCCAACATATCATGTGACTACTACGATTTTCTCGCAGGCGACAAAACCGCCGCCCGCCTCGCCGGAGGCGAATACATGACGCAGTACAGCTGGGGAGAGTACACGCATGCGGCTGTAATTGCGGCACTTGAATAATCTCAAAATGAAAAAAATTTTTATTTTTTTCAACTTTTGAAAGATTTCTGCTCTATATATAAGTGTAAGGCAAAAAGCGAAGAAAAATGAAGAGTGCATAGAGACAAAATACCGGAAAACAAATGAAGCAAAACATGATGAAAGCGGAAGCTCCGACATATTCAGGACATTGGTACGGGAGTATAACGAGATCAAACAAGCGTCCTAAATGACACAATGGAATACCAAATGTTTGTAAAAAATGTTCCAATTGGAACATTTTTTTTTCAACTTTTGATAGATTTCTGTACTATATTCGATGGGTTCGTGAATTGCAGAATCCTATTGAGATGAGACAGAAAAAAGGTTCGAAAGATGCTTCGGCTGCTGAGAAGTTATGGGATATGATGGGATATGCCGGAAATGAGGCTCAAAGGTATGTTTGT
>JAGABX010000017.1 GCA_017614395.1 Eubacterium sp. | reverse complement strand
GTTTTCAGGACTTTTCCGTTACCGTCTATTGCCATCACGACAATTTTATATGTCTGTCCGGGCACGATCTCCTCTCCGTTAATCTGCGTGAGGCTCGTTCCCGTACCTGTAGCGCCGCCGAGGATGTAAAATGATGAGTCACTGATCTTGCCACCGAAAATTTTGTATTTTGCTGCTTTTTTGTTGTGTTTCCAGCCAAGTCCGATGAGACCGGTTGATGATGAGTTCTGTTTCGCAAACATCGAACCAAACGATGAACCTGTGACATCGGTGTTTCCGGACGCAATTTCCGTCATGTAGCGATATGCCGAGTTTTCGTCAGCTCCTTTTTTTGCACCTGATGAAGCAGCGATGCTCTCGGTGTTCTGTGTCAGGACTGTTGACCAGCCTGATCGGAGTGTCCCGAGCGAGTTGCCGGCCGCATCGTGCTGATCCGATACATATCTGGCGCGGAATTCGATCGGAGCGTTGAGAGCAATCGGTTTCCCGACAGACATGAGGCCTTTGAGATATGCCATGAATGTGTCACTTTTTATGTCAACTAAATTCGTATCAACATGAATCCACTCCGCATCACCGTAAACCTTGGCATACGCATCGAGAGCGAATGTACCGCCGTTCGCGATGATCTCGCTTGCTTTTTTCTGAACATCATCCGGAACCGCGATGTCCACGTATGCATTCGGGT
The DNA here is from genome assembly GCA_017614395.1 of Eubacterium sp. GTDB lineage: Bacteria > Bacillota > Clostridia > Lachnospirales > Lachnospiraceae > Eubacterium_F. The sequence continues at coordinate 66,245 of JAGABX010000017.1, read as the reverse complement.
ATTCTCCTGCGGAGTCAGCTGTCATACGGAGGTTTGAAATCGACGGTACGGGCATCGATGTTCCCACGTAGGGATCCGATGAGGATGCAGCTGCGCCGAATGCCGCCGGCTCTGACCAGTATGAGAATGCCAGATCACGAACTGTCCGGTTGCCTTCGGTTTTGTAAGCGGCAACGCACCAGCGAAGACGCGCGTAAATCGTGTGTTTGGTCCAGTCGATGTGGATGGTTTTGTCATTGTCCACAGTGTACCATGTTGGATCCAGTGTGGTTTTCAGTCCCGGTGTTTTGTATACTCCGGTCCATTTTTCATTTGACTCGTCGGCTTTATCGTACGTGAAGAGTGTTACGTCGTTGACGGCTCTGGCGCGGATGCATTCAGAATTGGATACGACATCCCATGGATTCAGGCGGTATTCACCGTTCTCGTCGAGTCCGTTGCCTAAATTGGGATTGGGATTGAGCCAGTTCCAGTAATCGTTGAGGTGCCACGCATTCGGGTCGTCAAACGCCCAGTCGATATCGACATAGACCTTGTAGCTACTGTATCCTCCGTCCTTGGCAATTGCGTCCTTTTCCGATTCGGTTTTGCTGACGTATGCCAGCATGGCGTCATCCATAGTGAACGAGAGCACTTTGGAGGTTTTGCTGTCATTTTCCAGATAAGGCGACAGCGTCACGTTCGTCGGCGCGGTCAGCGCTACCGGGAATGTTGTGAGAACGCCGGCCGAGGCGTCAGTGTCGTTTGTCATGATTCCTGCTAACAGCGAGGCAATCAGACACAGCGTCATGAGTAATGATGTGGTTTTTTTCATTGGTGTTGCTCCTTTCGGGTTTTTGTTGTTTATGGTTTCTCGGTTTTACCGGTTTTTGGGGTTTTTTCGGTTTTTTGGGTTTACCGGTTTTTACCGAGTTACACACCATGATTCATTATAATAGAAAACCCCTGCAAATGCAAGGGTTTTCTGAGTTAGATCTTACCGGTGTAATCCTCTAATCCATGAAATATCCTAACGATAATCACATCCTCATTCATTATCTTGAATAACATGAAATAGTTATGTCTACGGAAGTTTATTCGTTTTAGTCCTCTCTTTTTTAACTCCTCATCAATCGGTTCAGCTATAGCCCCAGCCAGATCCTCAAGAATTTTTCTTGTTTGTCTATAATCCTCCAAAACAGCCTTTGCAGCCTGGGTACTCTTTTTTACATCCTTCAGATAACCAATTCTATCACTTAAATCAATCTGAGCTTTCTTTGTGATTTTTACATTATATTTCACCACAGGCTATGTCAATCCAAGCCTTTCCGCTAATTCTGACTCAAATATTTCGGATTTAACAAAGTCACCCACTTGCATATCCTTTAACCCTTCATCAACACGTGAAAGGAACTCATCTTTTGTTAATTTTCTATATGGGCGATCAGATAATCCGTTATGAGATATTACAGTTGCAACAATACGAAGCGCCTGTAATTCATCATCACTCATTGATTCAAGCATTGAAACAGTTTTGTCATATTCTGAAAGAGATGTGTTTTCCGATAATTGTAGTTCCATATTGTAATCCTTCCATTTTTGATTTATATCCCGGAGAACGTCTACTTCGTTTTTTCTCTAGTGTTATAATATCCTTTTTTATTTTATATGTCAATTCATTTTTTCTTAGATCTTTATCCGTTTCGACCATTTTCCGTACACTCGCGACTCGCCGGTGCCCCGAAATGCGCGGATGCGGATGTAATAGGTTTTGAATGGATCCAGTTTTTTCAGGGTTATGATTTGTTTTTTTGATTTTTTCCGTGTTGAACCGTTCCATTTGTCCTTGTTTGTTGTATATTGGATCTGATATCCGGCATTTTTGATCCTTTTACATCTGATCCTGAGTTTTTTGCCGATGCGGGAAACGGAACGGATCACTACTCGTTTCGGTTTTTGGGGAGAGCTGATGTCGGAGATATCCGTTACGATTTTTTCTATTACGACCGGTGCGGGGATTTCCTCCTCGGGATCATTAACTATCCCGGCGGACGGACCCGTTGCCGGTTCGGATGTTTCCACAGGCGTCACGGTCGGGACGGACCCGGATGTTTCCGAAAGAGGCGTTACTGTTGGATTTGGCGTGATTTCGGGTGAGTCATTGTTGTTTGTCGGTTTGCCGTTTTCGCCCGATGATCCTGATGAGCCTCCGGAGTAGCCACCGCCGGATGATCCCGACGAGCCGCCACCGCTATAGCCTGATGAGCCACCGGAATAGCCTCCTGATGAGCCTCCGCTGCTATATCCGGATGAGCCACCGGAATACCCTCCGCCTGACGAACCTCCGCTACCGCCTCCCGGGGAATCGGCGGAACCCGTCGGAGTTGTTCCGGAACCACCGGGGTTACCTGCCGGTGGATTTTCCGGTTGTTTCTCCTCATGTTTGCAGGTAATCGGCTGCCCGTCCGCAGTAGTCGGCAGGATGGTTGCGGGATCGATCGTTTCATTTTTTACGATAATCTCACTGACTCCAACATGTTCAAATGCTCCTGTCCCGATAGCTGTTACCGATTCAGGAATGGTCAGGGTTCCGGTGAGTCCGCTGCAACCCGAAAATGCAGAATTCCCTATTGTTGTGACTCCCTCCGGAATTGTTAACGCTCCGGTGAGTCCGCTGCAGCCCGAAAATGCAGAATTTCCTATTGTTGTGACTCCCTCCGGAATTGTTAACGCTCCGATGAGGCTCGCGCATCCGGAAAATGCTCCGTCAGCTATGGTAGTTACAGTCTCCGGCAGGGTTAGGGTTCCGGTGAGGCCCGTGCAACCTTTGAACGCATTTGCGCCGATCACCCTGACGGAACCGAGATCAATTCTTTTTAATTCTGTATGTCCCTCAAACACGCCCTTTTCATCGGTGGCGAGGCCGATATCCGTCACACCCAGCGGGCAATTGAATGCTCTGACGATCTCTCCGTCGAAAAATCCGGACGGGATTACAGTGATGCGTTCACATTCGAGTCCTTCCGTTTCCTGAGCGAGTCTGTCCGCTGTTCCCCCGGCAAGCCCCCTCAATCCTGTCACTCCTGTCCTGAATGATGTCTGTGACAGAACACAATCCGGGTTTTTGATTGTTATGATTGCGGGATTTGCAGAGGTCGCATTTAGTTTTAAGAATGCCCCGGCCTCAATTTCAGAGACATTATACGGAATCACAAGGGGTCTCGACAGCGCGCAGTCGTCAAATGCGCCTGCTGCTATGCCGTCCGTATCCGCATCTATCATGAAAGTGCCGGTATAGTCAGGGTTGAGCCGAGTGAGATACTTTTTCCCGTTACGTATCTCATATGTCGATATCTGAGCCCAGACGGCGTAAACAGTTGCGGTCGTACCGGTCGGAGTCAGCGATGTTATCATTTCCGAGCCGGCCGGATCCGCGCTCCATCCCCTGAAGAATTTCCCTTCGGGAGCCGAAAACGTGGTGACTGACGGCAGGGACACGCTGTCGCCGGTTCCGATGTAGTATGTGACCTGAGCCTGTGAGCCGCTGCCACCGTTTGCGTTAAAGCTCAACTGTCCGCGATCAACCTGCGTATATGTGCCGTTTGACGTCAGACCGAAATACAGATCGTTCGCCGCGGACGTTTTAAATCGCATCGCCGGATATACCGGATAGCGCGTGCCGGAGCTGATCCTGTCAAATCCGCCGGAGCCGTTTCGATATACACCGTGTGAATCTGCCTGATAATAGTTGTCCGTCCAGGTTTCCTTACAGACTGAGGAAGATGTGAGCGCCAGTCTGGATGGGTAGGTCAATCCGTCCCAACCATAGAATTCATTATCCCAAACCATATCATTGCCGAGACTATCCAGATATGCATCTGTTGCCGGCAGCATCGCAAGGTAGTGGTCACCGCCGTTTCTTATGTATTCCTGATAATACTGGTCAACATCGATCGCGCCTCCGTTTCGGCGATACGAATCCTTTTCCGTATTACCCCATGTCTGCGCCCACAGCGTGAAATACCTCGGTCCCTCCGGCAGGGTTTCAAGTTTTGATTTTATTGTCCCGGGGAGGCATGATTCCTGACCTCCGAGAGCCGGGATGGATTCCTCCGATGTATAAGAGCCGATTGACGAGTCGCACTCAAAATAATATCCTGTCTTGTATCGGGGGCAACCGCAATATGTCCAGGTTGTGGCGAGCGTTCCCGACATGTTTTTGAACGTTACTTTGTCGCCGACCGAGAGCTCGGCAATGGTTTTTACCGTAGTTGCAGCACGCGCCTGTTTTGTTAGCGGGTTTCCCGGAATTATCTGATTCAAGCCCGGGACACCGCCGAGAATTCCGGTGACAAGGGCGAAACTGAGCGCGGAGGCGAGCAGAGTCCTCCTGGTTTTTTTTGTTTTTCTCATGTGATATGTCCTCCTTCTGTCGGGAGCCTGACACCATTACAAATCAGTTAAACACTTCGCTTATCTCATTTTTGTAACGGGAGTCAGGCACCCTTGTTTTTGATTTGTCTCTGTCAAAGTCAGACACCCTTATTGCACAATAATAAAGGGTATCAGACCCGAATTGATGTTTATTGTTATTCGTTTTGATTTGGTGGCAGGACATACTGCCATGACACTCGCCGGGCTCCGAACGGATTCCGGTGAGCAAGATCTGAATCATAGAATCCCGATCATTTTACCGAAATGGTTGATCGAGATACCGTATACTGCAACATAATGGGGCGGGTTTATTTCACGGCCCATGATGTTGTGGTTCCTCGAGGGAAATTAATCATATCATATGTTGGGTGTTCCTGTCAAGTGGTTTTTTCAACAGTACTCTTTTATTTCATTTGACAGCTCATATTCGAGATGATCTCCTTTTTTCCTCACGAATAAAAAGGCGCCGCTGTCGCGACGCCCTAATTAATCATTTTAGATATGGTTTTTATTTCAGCCTGTCCTCGAGCTCACGCGTCAGAGTTTCGTAGCCGGGTTTGCCGAGAAGAGCAAACATGTTTTTCTTGTAGCTCTCGACGCCGGGCTGGTCGAACGGGTTGACACCGAGCATATAGCCGCTGACACCGCAGGCGTACTCGAAGAAATAGAAAAGTTCACCGAGGCTGTACTCATTTTTCTCCGGAATCCTGATCACAAGGTTCGGCACGTTTCCGTCAGAATGTGCGAGCTGTGTCCCCTTCATCGCGGATTTATTGATGAAATCCATCGTTTTGCCGGCGAGATAGTTCAGACCGTCGAGATCCTTGGACTCGGACTCGATGGTTATGTCAACCGGCGGTATTTCGAGTTCCATGACGGTTTCATACATAAGTCTCGCGCCATCCTGTATAAACTGTCCCATGGAATGCAGGTCGGTTGTGAAATCAACGGATGCCGGGAATATTCCCTTCTGATCCTTGCCCTCACTCTCGCCGTAGAGCTGTTTCCACCACTCAGACACATAGTGCAGGGACGGTTCATAGTTGGCGAGCACCTCGACTGATTTGCCTTTCTGATGAAGGATGTTGCGGACGATGGCGTATTTCATCGCATCGTTTTTATCAGTAGGCGTGTTCAGGCAGAACTCACGCATTGCTGCAGCGCCCTCCATGAGTTTATTTATATCCGCGCCACTGACCGCAATCGGAAGCAGTCCCACCGCAGTGAGTACGGAATAACGTCCGCCCACATCATCGGGCACAACAAATGTCTCGTAGCCCTCCTCTGTCGAGAGTACCTTGAGCGCGCCCTTCGCACGGTCGGTCGTAGCGTAGATACGGGATGCCGCACCGTCCTTGCCGTACCGCTTCTCTAACAGCTCCTTGAAAATGCGGAATGCGATCGCCGGCTCCGTAGTGGTGCCGGATTTGCTGATGACGTTTACCGAGAAATCGCGGTCTCCGACTGTTTCGATCAGCTGTGTCAGATAAGTTCCGCTGATGCTGTTGCCGGCATAGTAAATCTCCGGAGTTTTACGCTGTTCCTTTGACAGTGAATTATAGAATCCGTGTCTCAAAAACTCAATTGCCGCGCGCGCTCCGAGGTATGATCCGCCGATTCCGATGACGATGAGAACATCGGAGTCCGATTTGATCTTGTCAGCCGCACGTACTATGCGGTCAAATTCTTCCTTATCATAATCAACAGGCAGGTCGATCCATCCGAGAAAGTCATTGCCCGCTCCTGTTCGTTTTTCAAGTGTTTCCCTTGCCGCTTCCGCCGCTGCCTTCATCTGGACGACCTCCTCGTCACGGATGACGCCGGATGCGAGTGAATAATCAAATGTTACGTGGTTGCTCATTTTTGTTCGGTTCCTCCTGTAAAAATTATGTTACTTATGTTAATATGTCTGTGTTAATATGTCTGTTGCCTGTCATGACATACGCCATAAACATACCGGATGGCATATTCATTTCCCATGTTTTATCGACGGCAAATCAGTTTCCGATGCCAAATCGCGGGCAAATATAAACAGACAGCGTTGATATTGTACTATCTTTTTACTACATTGTCAATGATATCCGCGATTTTTTTGACGGCGTCGCCGTGACCGCCCGCCTCCATCGCCTGTTTGTATTCCTCGCGTTTCTCCCAAACGGTTTTCACCGCCGCGAGCAATGTTTCATTGTTCATGTCCTCCTCGCGGAGAAGATATGAATAACCCTGGCGCTCGAACGATTCCGCGTTCAATATCTGGTCACCGCGACTGGCCTCGAGCGAAAGCGGGATCAGGATATTCGGTTTGCGCAGCGCCGCCAGCTCGCAGATTGCATTGGCACCGGCGCGCGAGATAACGAGATCCGCCGCACCCATGAGGTCCTTTAACTCCTTTTGAACATATTCAAACTGGACGTAGCCCGGCGTCCCGTTCAGTGATTCATCCGTTTTTTCCCTGCCGCAGAGATGAACCACCTGAAAATCCTTCAGCAGTTCCGGCAGTATCCCGCGAACCGCCTCATTTACACGGACAGAGCCGAGACTGCCGCCAATGATCATTATGACGGGCTTTTTCTCATCAAAGCCGCAATACTGAAGGCCCGCCGTTTTATCTCCGGTAAAAAGTTCGGCGCGGATAGGTGATCCGGTTACCTGAGCCTTGCCCTCAGGGAGGTGTTTTACCGTTTCCGGGAAATTCGTGCAGATAACATCGGCCGATTTGATGCAAAGCCTGTTCGCAAGTCCCGGAGATATGTCTGATTCGTGCAGGACGCATGGAATGTGTTTTTTCGCCGCTGCCTTGACTATTGGCACTGTCACAAATCCGCCCTTTGAAAAAACAACATCGGGCTGTATTTTTTTCAGGAGACTGCGCGATTCATGATAACCGTGCTGTATACGGAACGGATCGGTGAAATTTTTCATGTCAAAATACCGGCGCAGTTTTCCCGATGAGATCGGATAATACGGGATGTCAAGCCCACCGATGAGTTCGCGCTCTATTCCGTCCCTGGAGCCTACGTAGTGGATGTCGTAGCCTCGTTGTTTCAGTTCAGGGATGAGAGCCATATTCGGCGTGACATGTCCGGCAGTGCCTCCGCCGGTGAGGATTATTTTCGGCATGTTGCTTCCTTTCTCTGTATAATGGCATGGCTTTTCGCTATTCAGCAGTTATCAATTTTTCCGATGGCAGATCCGACGATCATGCCGGCATGGCGTTTCGCAGTTCTGCAGCTATAGCATCCATGTCCGCAGGCATCTCACCCGGTATCCATTTCATGTTTACCGTATCTCCGTCAAAACGAGGTATCACATGGATATGCAGATGGAACACGGTCTGACCAGCTGCCTCGCCGTTGTTCTGCAGGATGTTTACACCGTCACAGTTATATGCGGATTTCTGAGCGGCTGCTACTTTTTTTGCTACACAAACAGCATGCGCGAGATCCTCGTCGGGAATCTCGAATACGTTTGCAGCATGTGTTTTCGGCAGTACGATTACGTGGCCGCGCGCCGCCGGGTTCACATCGAGGATAGCGACGCAGCGGTCGTCCTCGTACACTTTTGTTGAGGGGATGTCGCCCTCGATAATTTTACAGAAAATGCAATCTGACATGAAAATCTCCTTTCACTCACTATTCACGGCTGTCACTCCACCCCATGCGGAAAGTAACGTAAATTACAAGTCCTCCACTTCTACATCATTGAATTTGAACAGCGTGTCAAAATACCTGACCATGGTGAAATTGCCACTGACGCTCGGCATGTCGCCCTTCATATAAGCGCTCTGGAATGTTTTTTCACCGTCGAGTATCTCGCGGAAAATCTCCGTGCGCACCTTCGCAATGACGTCTGATTTTCCTTTTGATGAATCAGTTCCGAGCGATGTGCGGTATACATCAAGCTGTTCATCCTTTACTTCTATTATGATAGATGTGTTTTCGTCCTCGAGATCCAGCCGGTAGATTACCTCGATCGGATCCTCCAGCGGCACAAAATGCTCACGGATCGTATCGACATATTCATCGCGCTGCGGTATCTCACCGACCATACCTTTGAACAGGTTTGTCAGTTCCTCGATATCCTCTTTTTGCTTTTTCACATAAGCATCATTCGCAACATAGGCGGAGAGCTGTTCGCTTTCCTGCGGTGTCAGGGACGGCGTTCTCGACCTGGAAACCGATTCGTTGACCTTGGTGTTGCTGTTCGGGAAACCGACAGCGTGTTTCGAGATCGTCCGGTAAAAATTCTCGATTCGTTTCTCCAGCATCAGGTTATATTCGGCATTCGTCTCAAAATCCACATGATTCTCGACATAGGCGCATATCCCCTCGCACGGGATTCCGCCGAGTATTTCCCACGCGCGGACAAGGTTGAATTCCGCCTCGCGCTCTCCGTAGGTGGTCGCCATGACGACGGGCATCATGTATATTTTTTTGATTTCCTCTTTGTCACCGTAGAGCCAGCAGGAGTCAAGGAACTGCTGCAGATATCCCCCGACACCGAACCACTCTACCGATGCGGCGAGTATCACGGCATCCGCTCCCTTGAGGGTTTTGTGCATGACGGTTATGCTCGATTTATCCTCGAACAGGTTGTAGCGGTCTACGTTTACCTGCAGTTCGTCGAGAACTTTTTCTATACGCTCTATTACAAAAAGCGTCGGATCGTCAATAAGTCCGCGCCCGCCGTAATATATGTTGACTAACATTGTTTCCTCCTCTTGAGTGCCTAACCCCATTACAGATTTGTTAAACACTTCGCTTATAACAGTTTTGTAACGGGAGTCATGTACCCGTGTTGCAACCTATATTTTGAATTTCTTTTTACCCAAATGCATGAGCAGGCAGATGACCATTCCGGCAATAAATCCGCCGAGATGAGCCGCATGGTCGATGGTCTGGTCTACATATCCGCTGTAAAGCGCTATCGCGAGGTAGATCAGAAACGGGAATATGTTGCCGATATGCCCGCGACTGCCGCGTATCAGCAATACCAGCAGTGCGCCGAGCAGTCCGAATATCGCGCCGGACGCACCCGCCGAGACAGTCGCCTCATTTACGCTGATGCAGTAGAGGAGAGACGTCACTCCGGCCAGAATCCCGGAGAGCAGGTACAGCACCAAAAACCTGATCCGCCCGAGTACCCGTTCCGTCGTGTAACCAAGCACTATGAGGGAGATCATGTTGTTAAACAGATGCATGAACCCGAAGTGCAGGAACATGTGCGTGAACAGCCGGTAGTATTCGTGATTCTCGAGGATGTCAGGTCCGTAGGCGGCACCCATTTTTATCATGTAATCCGTGTCTGCGGAATCACCTGAAACCTCAATTATTATAAACATGGTAACGTTGGCGAGGACGAGCACGGCCGTCATCCACGGGAATGTCTGTTTGTTGAATTTAGGTAATGAGAAAAAACCGGTTGGCATTTGTACTCCTTGGGATCATTCGTCAATCTGGGCGCGGATATTCTGCATGCGCAGATCCAGAGCAGCGCTCGTTTCAGCGCAGATACGCAGTTCCTCCCGCAGTTTTTCGATATCGTGTCCCTTTTTATAGTAAATCTGATGTTCGAGGCTCGCCCAGAAATCCATGGCGATGGTCCGCAACTGCACCTCGACTTTCATATAACGTTTTTCATTATGTAAAAAGATAGGCACCTCCACGATGAGGTGAAGGCTCCGATAACCGTTCGGTTTAGGCTCAGCGATGTAGTCCTTTTTCCGGATCAGACGTATGTCGTCCTGCTCGAGGAGGCATTCGCTGAGGAGATATATGTCCTCCGGAAACGCGCAGATGACGCGGACACCGGCAATATCATTCAGGTTTTGTTCGATCGATTCCGCTGAAAATGGGAGTCCCTTGCGCTGGAGTTTCTCGATGATGCTCTCGGGACTTTTCAGCCTGGTTTTTATGGTCTCGATGGGGTTTCTGTCGTACTCGACGGAAAAATCCTCGTTGAGAACTTTGAATTTGGTCTCCACCTCCATGATGGCGCATTTGCAGTAGGCCAACAGGGTACGGAACGCCTCCCCCTGCTCGACGAATTTTCCGAAGGTTTCATCGGCCATGAGGTTACTCAAAAAGTTATCGTTCAGATAGAGCTCATTTCCTGTTTCCGCCATATAATCCCTCCTGCAACACTAACCTTATGGATTATAACATAAAAACCCCTTGGCTTGCAAGAGGTTTTTTCCATTTAGACAATTTACCTTGGACAATTAACTATCATACTTTAATGATTATGAGACAGAAATCTGTTTTTGGGTATTTCTGTTTTTAGCAGCCAAGCGAAACGTATCTAAAATTCGCTGATCACAGGCGCCTCCCACTTGCCCTGCAGCGTGAATTCATCCGGCCAGTAGATACGGATGGTCAAAGAAAAAGCATCCTCCTCTGTCGGTGCAGGGAGCCAGTTTTTCCTCTCCAACGAATCAGTCGGCTCCTCTCGCGAGACAATGATATCGAGTGAACCATCCGGGTTTCTCTGAACGATTCCGTCATCCACATCGTAAGTGTTTATTGCAAAACGATCGATTTTATTCGGTACCGGATACTGACTTGGTTCACCATACAGCGTCAATGACCAAAAGTATTCCGCATGCGGGAAGCCGTCTTTTTTAATATGGATTTTGTATTTTTTGTTTGCGTCCAGTTTTTCTAACGAGGATGCATAGGCACTGTCCTGTGGGATGTTAGCGCCCCATCCGTGATATGCAACAGAGGCTCTCGCTGCATAGTTCTCTCCATAGCTGCCGATATCCGTGAATTTGGAATACCAGCCATTTGAAATGACTAAATCCGCAGGATTAACAGGAGCGTTGATAACTGTAGCAAAGCCCTCACGCACAGAGAATTCCAGGGCTTCCCTCTTCTCAGAATCGAGGGAATTATAATCGAATTTATTGTATATTTTTTTGCTGTCAGCATCCTCCGATTTCGATGAAATAATTCCATTGTTCTCCGTTATAATTCCAAACTCCGAGGCTGCCTTTTGTATCTCCGGATCACGTATCGGATTCACGACTGACAGTTTTGCAAACAGTGTAAAGAACTCCTCCGCCGAGATCGTTTCCATCACATGTGCCGGGGCGCCCTGTGATCCCGGAACCGGCTCTAATCTTTCCGGATAAAGCGGGCGCAGCTCAAACTGATCCTGATATTTATTTATGTAATTGTAGTCCTTTTTCCCACGTGTCTCGATACGAAGTAAAATACTGTTGAGAGAGTCCTGCAAACGGATCACCTCGTAGTTTTCATAACCTGCCGGAACCGGCTGATCCTGATACAGCAGAATATAGTCCCCCTCCGCCCAGTTCGGCGTCCGTGTCCCGATCGACTCCACAACATTAGTGTATGCATCCAAAATAGGAAACAGGTAATACCTATCCTCGATTTTCGGGACGTGTGCCACATAGGGAGTGTTTGCCAGCTGTGTAAAGGCCAGCGAATACAAAGTGTCCATGTTGAGTCGCACTACTCGCGTTTCACTGCTGTCGGGGAACTCACGTAAATGCGTGAACCCGATTGTATCATCCGCGCCCCAGTGTGTCACCTCCGTCGCGATCAACGGAAATGCATATGTATATAGTTGCAATGCTTTTTCTTTCATTTTTTATCCTTTCTCTGTCAGGAGCCTGACCCCATTACAAATTTGTTAAACGTTTTGCTTATAACAGTTTTGTAATGGGAGTCAGGCACCCTCTCAGTCTATCTGAAAATACTCATCCAGCAATTCTTTGGTATCGATCTCGGCCGGTGATGCGAGGAAATCGATCCTGTCTATCTCGCCCGGATACTCAAACGGAAAATCGTTTTCAGGATCAACGGAGCTCTGGTTGCCGTCCTTGACTGAGAAATTTACCTCAAGTCCGAACCAGAATTTCTCAATGACAGTCTCCGCCTGCTTTTTCCCGTTTACATACAAGGATACATAACCGCGCGGTCCCGCATTCGCAACTCCAAACGGGTTTTCCTGCCCTGTAGAGGTGTTTTCGGAATCAGCTATCGGAACCTCCGTAACAACCCTGATATCGAGTTTTCCCTCCGGCAATTCGTCGGTCACAGCGCGGTAGTACGCACGAAGCGCTGCATTGTAGGTGTAGCACAGGCGGTTGTTTTTAATAAAAAGCGTATAGCCTGCCAGTCGCATCCCTCCGGCGTACAGCGTCCCCTCGTAGCTCCGTTTATGGTCAAGCTCAATGCGGATCTCGTTGCTCCTCTGGTTGAACAGGAGACTCCTGCCGGTGCGGAACGGTTCGATGATACCTTTATATGAATATTTTTCCTCCTGCAGCATCAGTTTCATCGCGGCGGCGTCAGACTTTTTCTGTTCCTCACTCCGAACGATATATGCGCCTGTCCCGAGCGGGAACACATTGTTTTTCCCCGCCTCAACAAACCAGAGATTTTTCAGTTCCTCCAATTTGTCAGGAAAAAGTTCGGCGACATTGTCATCCTCAGAATAATCCTCGTCAACATGGTAGAGCTCCCACTCGTCATCCTCATAATTCGACACCATGAGATGGTTGGTGATCGCTTTCCAGCCGTCCTTCCAGATGCCGCGGTTTCCGGTCTGCTCGTAGTACTGGATCGGTTTCTGCGTCGGTGCATCAGCGTCATTAAACGTGTATTTGAAGCTCGTTCCCGTGATTGGTTTTTGCGCTACGCCGTTAACGATGTCGGGTTTTCGTATACCGAGTATGTCGAGTATGGTCGGCGTGATATCGGAAACATGGTGATATTGCGAGCGGATTCCGCCTTTTTCCGTAATTCCTGCAGGGTAACTGACGATCAGGGGATCCTTCACACCGCCGGCATAAACCCAGCTTTTGTACCATTTGAACGGAGTGTTTCCGGCGTTGGCCCAGCCGATCGGGTAATGCGGACCCGTCGAATACGAGCCGAGCTCATCCACATGCTGCAGGCCGAATTCCAATTCCTCATCATCCTCACCGAGAACGAGCGTGCTCTCGTCCGAAACGCGTCCGTGACGACCGCCCTCTGCAGACGCACCGTTATCAGACAACAGGACAATAACCGTGTTTTCACGCTCGCCGATTTTCTCGAGATAGTCGAGCACACGTCCGATCTGTTCGTCGGTGTGCGTGAGGAAACCGGCATAGACCTCCATGTATTTTGCATATACTTTTTTCTGATCCTCGGTCAGGTCATCCCATTTTTCCGCAAACTGATTCCTATCCGTGAGAACCGCATCCTCCGGTACGATTCCGAGTTCACGCTGGCGATTAAACCAGTCCTCGCGAACCACATCCCAGCCGCGGTCAAATTTACCCTTGTATTCATCTATGTATTTCTGCGGTACCTGATGCGGAGCATGGCCGGCGCCGAACGCGAGATATAAAAAGAACGGCTGCTCCGAATGCGAATTTGTCTGCTGGAACAGGTAATGGATCGCATGGTCGGCGAGATCCTCCGAGAGATGATAGTTTCCCTCTATACTGTATGTGCTGTCACCCGACGTTTCAGATGCAGCGCGGGCCGCTGATTTTCTGTGTCCTCCGGAGAATTTCGGTGGCATAACTGCCGAGTTGTCCTGAATGAGGCTCGGCGTGTACTGATCGGTATAGCCCTCCATGAAACCGTAGAATTTGTCAAATCCTTTTGAAAGCGGCCAGTTGTCAAACGGTCCCTGATCCGAGGCATCCTCGAGAGGCGCCAGATGCCATTTTCCGACAGCAAATGTCGCGTAACCGTTTTCCTTCAATATCTGCGCGATGGTAGCATACTGCGGATCGAGATGGCCGATTCCGTTTGGGAAACCGGTTGCCGTATCTATGACAGTCGCTACACCGACCGCATGATGATTGGCGCCGGTGAGCAGTGAAGCTCGTGTTGCCGAGCATATGGCGGTAGTGTGAAAATTATTGTAGCGAAGCCCGCCGTCGCCCAGACTTTTTATATTCGGTGTATGTATGTCGGAACCGAATCCCTCGAGCTGCGCAAATCCGACGTCATCGAGCACGATGTAGACAACATTTGTTTTTTTATTATTACCGTTTGTATTGTTTCTCCCGGCGTTATCCGTTTCGCGATAGTGCATACGGGAGTCTTCCAAGGTAATCCCGGCATAACCATCGAAATCCGCCGGCACGTTCGCATGGCCGGTCGTGGGGGAATTGTTATAACCTACTGACATGTTTTGCTCCTTTCACATATAACAGTTTTGTAATGGGAGTCAGGCACCCTGCTGGGCACCTATTTCTCGTTTGACTCGATCATTTGGAATTTGCCGAGTGTGCTGACATCGACAAGCCTGCTTTCAATCTTTTTTAACAGATCATAACTGTTGGTCTCGATCTGATCCTTCACTGCATCCAGCTGTTTTCCTATGATCGCGAACAGTTGCGCTTTTCTCAGTTTCGCGTAGGCAGGAATATTGTTCTCCGATGCATCCTCATCTATAGGATAGGTAAGTACAACACCCGCATGAACCTTCAGCACATAACGTGTTGTAATGTCCTTTCCGTAGGTTTTCTCCGTAATATCGAGACGGATTTCGGACTCATCATCCGCTCCCTCGTGATTGTCGTACAGGATACCGATGTATTTGAGCAGGAGATCCGATGACATGCACTGCGCGAGGTCGTTTCTCCTCTTCCCGCGGATCAACGGATTCACATCCTCCGACACTCCTACGCGAAGTTCCAAAGCGCCCTGGAGGTATGCGTTCCTCCAAACAGACGATTCCGATGCATAACCGAGCTGTTCAAATGCGTCCGCTGTTAAAAAGCGTGCCTGATTGTTTTTAGGCTGCGCCAGTACAACCTTGCCGGCTGCGTAGGCCGCACGGCGATAGTCACCCTTTTTATAATCATCGTATGCCCGTTCCAAAACAGCATCCGCAGAACCTACGTAATCAACAAATGTCACGGCCTCCTCCAGCTCCGTCAGCGGATCGACATCGTTCGGGTTGCCGTTAAAAAATCCGAGGTATTTCGTATATACCGCGCGGGCATTGATCGGAAGAGAACCATAGTACGGACGAGCGTAGAAATTCAGTTTCAATCCCTCCGGCACACGCAGTTTTCTCGCGATCTCCTTTGCCGTGAATCCCTGATTTGCATAGAGCAGCGTCTGGTCATGGATGTATTTATACATCGCTGCATTGTTTAACAGATAATCGCGAACCGCATGCGGGTCCTCGGGCGTGTTATAATGAGGCCAGTTATGAGACTGAAATATTACGACTGATTTATCCGCGTATTTTGTCATTGCCTCTAAAATAAAGCCTGCCCATCCGGAGGAATCACGCAGCTGTGCTCCTCGAATCGGATAGAGATTGTGAAGCGTTCCGCAGCAGTTTTCCGCTACCCAGAACGCTTTGTAATCGGCAAAATAATTGTTCATTTCCGCCGGCGCCTCGGTCCCCGGAGTCAACTGGAATTCAACTGTTATTCCGTCTATAATTACCGGTCCGTTTTCCGTTATGTAGTTTGTCGGAGTTATAAAACTCGGAGTACCCTTCGGACTGCCGAGGCCCAGACCTGAACTGATAAAGCCCTTCGGCCCCTTTTTCAGGCCTCCCCCGAACTGATATTCCGCGCGACGTCCCATCGCCGCTCCGGCAAACACGTTTTCCTTCACGCATTCCTCGTCAAAACCGGCAGGAACATAGATCTGCACCTGGGTTTTTTCATCATGTCCGACGCGTTCCTCATCAATAACACCGCGAATGCCTCCGAAATGATCCGCATGGGAATGTGAAATTATGATTGCTTTTATATTGTCGCGTATGTTTTCGTTTAATGCTTTTTCAAACAATTCTATCGCGGTCCGCGCCGTCTCGATATTTGTCATAACGTCCTGAACTATCCAGCCCGTTTTTCCGCGAATGATCGACATATTGGCAATGTCAATCCCGCGAACCTGATAGATTTTGTCCGGCAGGACCTCAAAAACACCGGCTGCGGAATTACCCTTGCCGTTGATCCAGAGACTCGGATTGATTGTCAGAGGTACCTCATCTGTTTCATAAAATTTATACTCCGCTACTGACCAGGCCGTGTTTCCGGTTTCATCATTTTTGATCACGAGATCCTTCAGTGGCAGGATACAATTTGCGGTCGCAAGCTCCAATTCATCAGCTGTGCAGTTTTTAATCGACAGACCGAGATCCGCGGCCACCGCCTCCTGTGATTTTACCGTGTATTCCGATGCTTCCTTTTGTTCAGAATTTAATGTGGGCAGGCTCATTTTAAAATCCTCCTATATACAGATGCCTGACTCCATTACAGTAATGGGAGTCAGGCACCCTGGAATTATTTGTTTTAATTACAATTCGAATTTATCCGGATATGCTTCCTTCGCTGCATCCATGAGCAGGATGTCCTTGGTCTCAAACGGGTTTTTATAATAGTTGCTATCCTTCAGCCATTTGTTAACACCGTCAAAGTAGTCAAAGGTTGCCTGCTTGAACTGGATGCCGAGATCAAATGCGCTGAGCATCTGTTTGAACAAATCTGCTTTCAGGCCTGTCTTGGTCTCGATGATTTTTGCTGCATCATCCGTGTTTGTCTGGATATAATCAATTGACTCCATTATAGCTGCATAGAACTTTTTCAAAGTCTCAGCATTTTCCTTGGCATAACCTTCCTTCGCAACAAAGAACATGGTTGTCATGGCGCCCAAATCCTGAAGCGTCAGGATCGGCTGCCATCCGAGTCCCTGCAACTGAGCAGCAACCTCGCCGCTTCCCCAGAACACATCCGCGTCTCCTGCAGTAGCAACTGCGACACCGCTCGGCTGGCTGTCAACATTTACAAACTCATAATCACCCTCGCTCAGTCCTGCATTCTGCACAGCGAGCACGTTCCAATACTCATAAACCACACCCGGGAGGTTTATAATCTTTTTACCTTTGAGATCTTTGGCATCTTTTACTTTTTCAGGATTTGCAAAAAGCTGTCCGCCTACTGCATTTGCATAGTTAGCTACGATTTTTAAATCCGTTTTTTCCGTGTTTCCGATACGGTTCAGGATCGCGAAATCAGCAGCGATTCCGATATCAAGCTGGTCCATCGTCAGCGCGTCTACCGTGTTGATTCCGGCTGCATATTCAGTAGTCTGCAGGTCAATTCCGTTTTTCTCGAAAAAGCCTTTTTCCTGGCCGACTGCCGTGATCAGGTGATCGATGTTTCCAGTCATGTAACCGAAACGGACTGTTGTCAGGTCACCGGAGTTTCCTGCATCGCCGCTGCCTGCATCTGCCTGTGCGCTGCCGCTGTCTGCTGCGCTTCCGGCGTCCTTGGAACTGCCGCCGTCAGAGCTGCCGCAACCTGTAAAAATGAGCGCGGCTGCAAGTGTTGTTGCTACGAGTTTTTTGATTAGGGTTTTCTTTTTCATTTTTTCTACTCTCCTTTTTTGATTGTTTTTATTGTTATTTTTAATTATTACCAGTTTACTATCAAGAGGGCGATTCAAGGAAGTTCTGACTACGACTTCGTCTCCGTCAGAACGACTTGTTTTCTAAACTCAATCTGCGCTTCGCTTGATTTCGTTAAGAAAACAATGTGTCATGCCGATTTATCGACGCTGCCCTCTCCGTGTGCATTGATGGCTTTGTCAAGCTCCGTGTGAACCTCCTCGGTAATCATAGCCACCCGGCCGTCACCGGCTCTCCTCGGATATGGCAGATCAACCACGATCTGTTTCGCGATATGCGCATTCGGCGCTGCGGAAAAAATACTTATTTTCTGTCCGAGGTAAACCGCCTCCTGCAAATCGTGAGTTACAAAAAGTATGGTCTTTCCTGTCTGCTGCCAGATTCGGATCAGCTCATCCTGCAGTGTCCGCCTCGTCTGGGCATCCAGCGCTCCGAACGGCTCATCCATAATGAGTATCTCCGGATCACTCGCGATCGAGCGGGCTATCTGTAAACGCTGTTTCATTCCGCCTGACAGTTCCGACGGATATTTGTTTCTGTGCTCTGAGAGTCCCACGAGCTCGAGTGCATTTTCTATGATCGGCTTTCTGTCTGCCTTTTTCATCTTTTGGATCTTCAAACCGAACTCGACGTTTTTGTAAACGGTCAGCCACGGATACACAGCCAGCTCCGCATTCTGGAACACCACGCCTCTGTCCCGTCCGGGTTTCGTGATCTCCTCACCGTCAATCAAAACATTGCCGTCTGTTTTTTGCAGGAATCCGGCGATGATGTTCAGCAAAGTTGATTTGCCGCAACCGCTGGCACCGAGGAATACGTGAAATTCTCCTTTTTCTATGTTTAATGAAACATCGTCAAGTACGTAACTGTTCTCCTGGCCTTTAAACACGGCGTCAGGGTTGATGTTTTTCGAGAAAAAGAGGTTTTTCTTCGGCGATGTAGTGTCATATTTCAGTTTGAGATTTTTTATTTCGATCAGGTTTTCTGACATGATAATTTCCTTTCTACGCTGTGATGCCGTAATGTTTGAACAGAACCTTCGCGAGGAGGCGTAACAGCCTGTCTGCCGCGAAGCCGAGTATTCCGAGTATCACAATGCCGACAAAAATATAATCTGTTCTGTAGTAAAGTCTCGAGGTGTAGATCAGATATCCGAGACCGGAATCCGCGGCCAGCATCTCTGCGCCGACAATTGAAATGATTGCTGCCGAGAGGCCCAATCTGACTCCGGTGAACATTCCGGGCATCGACCCCGGCACAGTCACGTGGATAAACCTCTGCCACCTCGACGCGCCCAGCGACTCAGCTGCCTGGTATCTGGTCTGCTCGATCGCGCCGACTGCCGCTACCGTATTAATTATGATGGGAAACATCGATGCGTATGTTATCAGCACCGTTTTTGATGCCTCCCCGACACCGAACCACATCAGGAACAATGTCAGAAATCCGATGGCCGGTACAAATCTGAAAAAGTTTATCAGCGGCTCGATGAGCGCCCGTACCGGTTTGAACGCTCCGATCAGAAGCCCGAGCGGAATGGCTATCAAAATACCTCTGCCCCATCCGATTGCAACACGCTGGAGACTGATTCCGATATCCTCCATCAGGACACCGCTTTCAAAAACCTCCTTCAAACCCTCCAGCGTTTTCAACGGACTCGGGAGGAAATCCGGCGAGTTAAACATGGAAGCAATCTGCCAAATGGCGATCAACAGTATCCACGATATCACGCCGGATTTTAAAATCTTACCTGCAACCTTCATCGTCTTTTCCTTTCATCCTGTAAATGTATCATCCATTTTCGTTGAAACACCGCCGGCGTTCATGTGCTCTCGCCATAACACCCGGACGACATCATGTTGTGTTCAACAGGCATACAGTACCACAATCTGAAACAAATGTAAATACCAAATTTTGAAATCGTTTTCAATTCGCTTTTTTGAAAAAAGTCTTGCATTTTTCTCAAAAATCATGTATTATGTACCATGTCAGCTGAACAAAAATCGGTCTATTCACTGAAACGTAAGTCACTGTTAGAAAATCTCTTGATTTTTTGAAACCGTTTCATTTGCCGTTTTTTCGGTATTCTTGAATCGACTACCATCAGCACGGACAAACGAAGCAAGCTCGATTTATTTAAGGAGGTTCAACATGTCATTACAGAAAATCGCAGAGATAACCGGCGTATCCAAAGCAACGGTATCCAGGATGCTGAATGATCCCGAGTACATCGGGCGTTCCAGAGAGTTACATAAGAAGGTTTGGGATACGGCGATCGAATTGAATTATACCCCAAATGTTGCAGCGCGCAACCTGAAACTCGGTCAGTCGGACGAATCAAAACCACGCTACATCAACATCCTGATGACGAGAACGGAGGATCAGGCTACGGATCCCTTTTTCCTGGATCTGCTCAGAAATGTCGAGCGAGAGATCCATAAAAAGAACTACATCCTGTCACATATCTGGTACAATCCCATGTTCTCGAATGATCACGCGTGCAAACATGAGGATATGGACAAGGTCGTCTCTTCATTATATAAGGATGTCGAGGGAAAATCCGACGGACTGATAATCATGGGAAAATGCTGCAAGGCCGGACTCGAAGCATTGATGAACAAATATACCAACATCATCAGCATCAACCGTAACCCGATCAACGGCTATGTTGACGAGATAATCTGTGACGGTAAAAAGATCTCCGCACTCGCAATCTCCCACCTGTACGAACTCGGTCACACTGAGATCGGTTATGTCGGGATATACCAGCACGAGGCGAGATACAAGGGCTTTTTAGAGGAAATGCAGAAAAGGGGCCTCGACCTGAATCCGATTTTTATTCAGGATGTGCCTCAGACCAGAGAGGGCGGCAAGGAGGCAATGACAAGATTTCTCGAACAGAGCATGCGTCCGACTGCGATCTACTGTGGAAACGCGATCACGGCCGTAGGGATGCTGGAGTGTCTGAAAAAGAACAAGAGGAAAAAGTATTTTCCATCCATAATAGCGAGTGATGATATAGAAGAGGCGAAACTGACGAATCCCGCCCTGACAACAGTGAGCATACCGCGCGAGGACATCGCCAGAATGGCTGTCATGACTCTATCGGACAGAATCGAGGGCGGACATAAAAACGTGCTGCAGACTGCTTTTGACTGTTCAGTCATAGTGAGGGGGAGTTGCCGGGATGTCGATGACGACGGGTGGTATGAGTACTGATCATCATTGCATTGTCCTTATTTTCCAGTGAATTCGAACCGATATATCGTTAGGAGGATTCACTGAGTTTACTTAATTCCCTCACATGTTTTATTCCTATGAGTTTAACTCCCATCAGAGTTGTACCGGTTTTTTCCAGTGCCGCCCGGTTGCTTTCCGGCAAAACGATAGTAGTGAAACCGGTTTTAGCAGCTTCGACTACCCTGCGTTCCGCCTGTGATACGGCCCGCACCTCACCGACCAGGCCGACTTCTCCGAAAAATACCGTGCGAGAATCAAACGCATGACCCGTGTGACTGGAGATCAGGGCGGCTACGAGCGCGAGATCGAGCGCAGGCTCGCTGATACGCATACCGCCTGCAACGTTAACATACGCATCGCAATCACCGAGCGTGAGACCGATGCGTTTTTCTAATACCGCCATTAACAGATTCACACGGTTATAATCGGTTCCTACTGCGGTCCGTCTGGGAACCGGAAAACTTGAACGACATACGAGAGCCTGAACCTCTATGAGGAACGCCCTGGTTCCCTCTGTTGTGCAGACGACAACAGAACCGGCCTCATCCTCTAAACGCCCCTGCATGAGATATTCCGATGGATTCGGAACCTCTATGAGCCCCTGTTCGCGCATCTCAAAAACTCCGACCTCGTTAGTCGAACCGAAACGGTTTTTAACGCCTCGGAGCATTCTGTACATCGCGGTTTTGTCACCCTCGAAATATAGAACAACATCGACCATATGCTCCAACATTCTCGGACCGGCTACATTGCCTTCCTTGGTCACATGGCCTACTATGAATATCGTTATATTTCTGCTTTTTGCTAATTGAAGCAGTGTTCCCGTGATCTCGCGCACCTGTGAAACCGAGCCCGGTGCTGCGTCTATGCTCTCCTCGTAAACAGTCTGAATGGAATCAACTACCAAAACCGCAGGCTGCACCATATCTACTGCTTCAAGAATGGAGCCCATAGCGGTTTCGGAATACAACAGCATTCCGTCTGAGAACTCTCCGATCCTGTCGGCGCGGAGTTTGATCTGTTTCTCGCTCTCCTCACCTGAAACATACAGAGTTCGGATCCCGCCCCCTGATAACATACGACATGTTTGCAGTAACAGGGTTGATTTACCGATACCCGGATCACCACCGACTAAAATCAATGATCCCGGCACGATACCTCCGCCCAAGACACGATCAAATTCGGTCATTCCTACCGGTTGCCGCATGTCTGCTGACGTCTCAACATCACGTATCGTCACCGGCTTTTTCTGCATGGGCATCCCTGTTTCGGCTGCTTTTTTTCTAGATGCCGAAACAGCCAATGTCTTTAGTTTTGCCGCCTGGCCTGCAGGCGCCTCAACAAGCGTGTTCCATGCATGACAGCCGGGACATTGTCCCGCCCATTTGGTTACTTCCGTTCCGCATTCCTTACAAAAAAAGAGAGTTCTTTCCTTTGGCATAGCAACTCCTAACTTATTCCGCAGGTGTTTTTGCCGTGCCCGATGACGCGGATGAATCAGAGGTGTCGCCCATCAGCGCTGACAGATCGAATATCATTCCGCCGTCACCACCCATGGCTTTGGGGAGTTCGCCGTTCCATTTGTCCAGCATTTTGGACATCAGGACATTTTTGGAAAGTGACTTCTCGAGAGTTTCATTTGCCTTTGCCTCGGCCTCGGCGGTAGTCTGTTTTACCTTTGCGTCAGCCTCTGCTTTTTCTATGTTCTTTTTATTCTCGATCGCCTGTGTCTCGTACGACATCTGGGACTGCTGTTTCTGGGCGATCTTCTCATCATACTCGGCATCGAACTGCGCGTTGTTGATAACGACCTTGTTGACCTTGATCGTGCCTTCACCGTATTTCTGGTCAAGAGACTCCTGAACACATGCCTGTGCTTTCGGCTCGAGGATGGATCGGTTTGTAACGTCAACGGGTGACAGGGTTTTGGAACTGGTTTTGATCGCAGACGCTACCAGAGATGAGCTCACGAGGTTGTTCTCGTAGTTGGACACGTTTGCAGCGATCCATGCGGATTTCTCCGGGTTGATCTGGTATGTGACGGTCACTCCGGAAAAAGTAACCGTGTTTCGCTCCAGTGTTTCCGATACGATCTGTTCATCCTCGAAAGTCATGTCCTGCTGTTTGTTGTTGACGAGAGTGATCTCCTGCGCAATCGGTATTCTGAAATTGAAACCGTTGGGCAGAGTGTTTCCTGAAATCTGACCGAAAGTGGACAGTACGCCGGTGTATCCGGTCGGAATTATCGTGAACGAAAGTCCAAACGCAGCGACGATAATTCCCAGTATCCAGATCGCTATAGCCGGCCTTTTTTTGTCAGTCTCAACGCGTTTGTGGTTGAGGTAGGTCAAATATCCCGCGCCCACCATGATCAGAAAAGCTACCGCTAAAATTATGTAATTCAGTACCATTACTATCTCCTACAGCTTTGAAATCGTAACACTTGCTTTTTTCCCGGCATCCAATTCAATGCTGGCATTTAGTTTTCCGCCGAGATTGGTTTTGATACTGCCGACCGATTCACCGTCAACATCCATACGGTAAACCGTGTCAGGCTCGAGTTCAATTGTGAATGACAAGTCTCCGGGCGCCTCAACATCAAATGAAAGATTGGTTTTGTCACCCTTGAAATTTGTTACTGCAGACCCCGGCACAGATTCATAAACCATAGTGCCGTTACGTTCGAGCTTGGTAATCTCCCTGAAGGTTTTGATTTTGTACGAAGCACCATCGTACGGAAAATCCGCTTTTTTCGTCTTCGCATCCAGTTCATAGTTCCCAAAACTCAATGATCCGTCGCTCTCCTCGCGGATGAGTTCCTCTACTACACTCATGTTTACCTCCTAATGATCTGTAGTTGTAGTTTTTCCCGACTCCCTCCATCCGGCTACCCGCCTCCAAATCACGGATATCAGCCTCATTGACTGTCAGTTGCCGGATGGCATTTAACTAATCTGATTATACTATAACGGCGGAGAAAAATCAACAAAAATTTGATGAAGTTCTGCACGAGCACGGACGCTCCGAATACATGGGTTTAATTGCCGCGAATAGCATTAGGACCGTACTACAGCAGGTTTCCCATCCTCAATAACGACTGTGACCTCGTCGCCGCGGTTGATTTCACCGGCGATCATTGACTCAGCGAGTTTGTCCTCAACGTGTGTCTGGAGAGCCCGCCTGATCGGTCTGGCGCCGTAGTCCTTGTCAAATCCCTTTTTCGCTACAAAATCGATCACGTCATCGGCTACGGTGAGAGTTATATTGATTTGTTCCTTTACCCGTTTTTCAAGATTTCTCGCTAAAATTCCCGTTATATCATGTATGTTTTCCTCACTCAGTGTATGGAAAACTATCAACTCGTCAATGCGGTTTATGAATTCCGGCTTGAATATATGACGAACCTCCTCCATCACGCCTTCCTTCATTTTTTTGTACTCCTCTTCGGCAGATGTTTTGGCGCCGAAGCCGAGATTTTTCGGAGAAATAATTCTATTTGCGCCGGCGTTTGAAGTCATAATAATTATTGTATTTTTAAAGTCCACGGTACGTCCGTGAGAGTCCGTTATATGCCCGTCCTCGAGCACCTGCAGCAGCATGTTGAACACATCTGGATGCGCTTTTTCTATCTCATCAAAAAGCAGAACCGAATATGGTTTTTTTCTTACTTTTTCACTCAGCTGACCGCCCTCATCATATCCGACATAGCCCGGCGGGGAGCCGATCATTTTTGACACGGACGCTTTTTCCATGTACTCTGACATGTCAATGCGGATCATGTCTTTTTCCGAGCCAAACACGGCCTCAGCGAGTGTTTTTGTCAACTCTGTTTTGCCCACACCGGTAGGTCCGAGAAAAAGGAACGAACCGATGGGACGTTTGGGATCCTTCATCCCCACACGTCCGCGGCGGATTGCGCGGGAAACGGCACTCACTGCCTCGTCCTGCCCTATGACACGCTCATGCAGGGCATCCTCGAGTTTCCGCAAACGCTCCATCTCCTCCTCCTCGAGTTTCTGGACGGGGATGTGGGTGCGGCGGGATACAACCTCAGCAATTTCCGCCTCAGTTACAACACGCTCGGATTTATGCGCTTTTTTAGTCAGTTTTTTGCGTTCCTTGGCAAGCTTTTCTTCGTTTTCGCGCTCACGCTCGCTGATCTCAATCGCAGCCTCCATATCACCGTCAATCAGAGCCTGTTCACGCTCGGCATATAGCGTCGATTCATATTCCTCGAGTTTGATCAGCTCGTCGCTTTTCCGGATTATTGTTTTCAGCCTGAACCTCGCCGAAGCCTCATCGAGCAGGTCTATCGCTTTGTCCGGCTGGAACCTGTCGGTAATATACCGAGACGACAGACGCACGGTTGCCTCTATGGCATCATCGCCGATGCTGACCTCATGATAATCCTCGTAGAGTTTGCGTATGCCACGGAGGATCTCAATCGTCTGGGCTTCTGTGGGCTCGTCTATCATGACAGGCTGGAAACGGCGTTCCAGAGCGGCGTCTTTTTCTATATGTTTGCGATACTCATCAGTGGTCGTTGCCCCGATGACCTGGATCTCGCCACGCGCGAGCACAGGTTTCAAAATATTCGCGGCATCCAGGGAACCCTCCGCTCCGCCGGCGCCTATCACAGTATGCAGTTCATCTATAAAAAGCAGGATATTTTCGGCTTCACGGGTTTCGTTCAGAGCGCGCTTGATACGTTCCTCGAACTCGCCGCGATATTTCGTGCCGGCCACCATCGCTGACAGGTCGAGCGTCATGATTCGTTTGCCGACCAGTCCCTCCGGAACCTCCTCGCCGACTATTTTCAGCGCGAGTCCCTCGGCTATCGCCGTTTTCCCGACACCGGGTTCGCCGATCAGGCAAGGGTTGTTTTTCGTGCGGCGGGACAGTATCTCGATCACGCTCTCAACCTCGTCCTCGCGACCGATCACCGGATCGATCCTGCCTTCTTTTGCAAGGGCGTTCAGGTCTCTGGCGAACTGGTCGAGCACGGGCGTGTTCTGGCGCTTTTTCCTGGCAGCCTGAGTCCTGGTCTGAAGCAGTTCATTTTTCGCCTGAACCGGATCCAATCCGATAGTTGTCGTTATGTCCATGTATATTTTTTGGATATTGGCGCCGGAGTTTAACAATATCTGATACGCCACTGTGGTGATGTCCTTCAAAATGGCGATCAGAAGATGCTCTGTCCCGATTTTGTCAGCGCCGACATGAACAGCCTCACGTCCTGCCGCTAAAATGAGCTCCTCAAGTCTCGGAGAGAGAGTTGCATCCCCGGGTTCGGTCAGGGCTGTATTGGAACGGCCGATATAGTTTTCGATCTCGAATTGAATGTCCTCCTTGAGAAGCTTGTTCTCCTTGAGGACAGTCTGAGCCATTCCGGAAGCCGCGCAAAGCCCGTATAGCAGATGCTCAGTCCCGATAACGGAATTGCCCATCTTCGCCGCGAATTTTGCCCCCTTCGATATCGCCTTCTCGGCCTCTGATGTCATTTTCTGTCTCATTTATTCTTTCCCTTTCTTCTTCCTCTAAATAAAGATTATCAATCTCGCGCCGCTGTTTTCTGACCAGCACGACCATGGAAATCGAGAACACCGCGAGAAACGCTATGATAATGTATAATAGGATACTGTAACTGTTATTCTCTTCTTTGTCAAGTCCCGTATCGATATCCGCAGCCGCAGGTGTCACTGTCTCCGCGACGGCGGGCTCATTTTTCTCCGACATACGGGTTACTAAAAATACATATTTTCTTTTATTTCCGTTTGCGGCAGTTACAATCAGTTTGACTTTATTCTCGCCGTAGTTCAGGTTCGTGTTACCCTTGATGATCGCGTGCGCGTTATTGTCTGCGAGTTCATAATCTATAAAAAAGGTATCGGTCTGAGCGTCAACAACCGCGTCGTAGGTTCCGACAGTCGGATCAAAATCCGGAACCATTTCTCTCGCATTTGTAATGAGAGATTTGATTTTATTGTTGCCGCCTGCGTTCGAGGGAATTTCCGTTGCTATCGGCTGTCCGTCCGGTCCGACAGGATTGCCGTTTTCATCGGTTTGTATCGGGTTGCCGTTTTGGTCAGTGTACACGGGATTTCCGTTCGCGTCGGTTTGCGGTCCGTTTCCGTCGGCCTGACCTCCTCCGTCCGCCGGCTCACCGGTTTCGTTTACCACCAATTCCAACCGGTTGGTACGCACTGACAGCTGCGTGCCGTCACCGCCCATGACGAACGCCCCGTCGCGTATGAATACCGTGGCGTCACCTTCTTTTTTTGCGAGAAACTGCAGAGAAAAAGTTCTGCGGATCGGAGAATCCGTATTGTCATTTGAAACTACGTGAACACCTCCGGTTTCCTTGGTCGCGCGCGTCCCTCCCTCTACGAATTCGAGCACACTCGTGTTATAGTCAACAAAAAAATCAGTCTCGAGGACACCGACAGACGATGTTACACGACAGACAACCGTGAACGCCTCACCCTTTTTAATCGTATTCCGCGTTGTCTCGAGGGAGATGGCGCCGGAGGCGGTTGTTTGGGTGGTGGTACCTGCTATAGCAAATGTAGGCATGCCAAACAACAGTCCCATAGCGAGGACCAATAAAAATATCCGTTTTCTGATATTGGTTAATTGCATGGTATCAGCTCCCTTCTGCCGGTTGGTCTATTATAACACCCGGACACGGATACTGCAACCATAAAATCAGTTTCACATATCACTTTACAACAGACCATGTACGTGATATAATTATGAAAAATCAGAAATAATAAGAAAAAATCAGAAAAAATCAGAAATTACAAGAAAGCATTTCAAATTCAGAATGCGAGGCAAAACATGGTAAGATTTCATTTTATTTTCAAACGAGTATTCGCCCTGCTGGGGGTGGCTGTTTTTGTTTTGTTTTTTGCCATGTCCGACATTCCCGTCATCGCTGCGAGCGAAACGCCGTACCGCACCGAAACAGTCTATGATCCCATATCTGTTCCATCCCAGACGGTTAAAAACACACCTGTTTATAACTCCGATCTCACAACCCGGAAAAAGGTTGACGGAACAAAGGTAACACTACCTCCCGAAACCTCGGTAACTGTTACCGGAGAGAAAAAAAACAATGAGAAAAAGTGGTTTAAATACTCATTTCTGATCGGTGAAAAATTATATACCGGATACTCGAAAAATACATGTATTGTTTTGAAAAACACCGAGCCCTCTGACGCAATTATTATCAGTCTCGCATCGCCGAAATCACTCCGTGCATCAGCCGGCGAGAAGGGTGTACTCCGGGTTAACGGGAAAAAGGTGACAGTTGCCAGTGGGAATTCCGTGACTTTTGTCTCAGAGACGTTAGTTGGAACCGCCAAATGGTATGCGATATCATTATCTTTTGACGGTCAGGTTGTTACGGGTTATATTAAACCCAAATACGTGCAATTGACCGCGACAAAAAGAACAGTAAAAATATATGCAATGACTGCAGAGGAATTTGAGTTATCCATGGATGCCCAGGGTATTCCGGAGATGTATAAGCCGTATCTGCGGACATTGCATGAGCAGTTTCCGTTTTGGGAATTCAGGGTTTTCAGTACCGGATTGAGCTGGCAGACCGCACTCAAAGAGGAGAGCAAGGTGGGTCGTAATCTCATTCCCAATTCTAAATCCGAAGCATGGAAATCCAAGGATCCTGCGGCCT
Organism: Eubacterium sp.; assembly: GCA_017614395.1. Lineage (GTDB taxonomy): Bacteria > Bacillota > Clostridia > Lachnospirales > Lachnospiraceae > Eubacterium_F. Next base: position 37,495 of record JAGABX010000017.1, on the reverse strand, counting down.
ATAACGCGGAAACCGGGAAATGGAAAGTATTCGACGGTTCATACTGGGTGGCCGCATCAGAGGCAGCAGTGGCATACTATATGGATCCGAGGAACTTTTTAAATGAGAGAACAATCTATCAGTTTGAATTGCAGGAATATCAGCCCGAATATCAGACTGCATCGGGTGTTGACAAAATTTTCAGCAACACTCCGTTTGCGGGGAAACGATTTGATTACATCGATCCGTTGACCGGCAAGGCAGCTAAAATGACATATACCAGCGCATATATTAACGCTGCGGCCGAGTCACATGTCAGCCCCATCCATCTGGCATCACGGACCAAACAGGAGGTGGTCACGTCGGCGACGAGTACCAGCGGCGCCGTCACGGGAACAAATAAAAACTATCCCGGTATTTATAATTATTATAACATAGGTGCATACAGCGGCGCAAACCCGATGGAAAACGGGTTGAAATGGGCGTCAACGGGTACTACGTACATGCGGCCGTGGACAGATCCGTATCGTTCAATAGTCGGTGGCGCATTGTATATCGGAACTGGCTATATCAGTAAAGGTCAGAATACCGTGTATCTCGAAAAATTCAATATGACAGAAAACGACCGCTACGAGCATCAATACATGACGAACGTAGAGGCCGCATGTTCAGAGGCAATCAAAATCCAAAAAGCCTATACGGATTCGGGAATTATTTCCGCGACTCCGCTGGTGTTCTCTATTCCGGTTTATGACAACATGCCTGCGGATGCGTGTCCGGCACCGGTATAACCCCGATGGCAAACGAGTATATCCATATTTCCTTCACCGGTTTTTCGAAAACTGTCTCCAATGCATCACGGTATAATTCAAGCTGGATACGGTAGCGGTCGATCAGGATTCCCTCAGGTGTCATTTTTTTATCAGCGTCTGTTGTATGATCCGCATTTCCCGCTTTTTTATACTTCAAAGAATCTACCCGATCGGTTTTATAATCCATTAAAACAATTCCGTCATCCTCCTCAAAATATGCATCAATAATTCCCTGTATCATAATCGGAGTTTTTTCGCCTCTGTCCCTGTAGCGATCTAATTCGTCTGCCGGTTTGCTAATTATAAACGGCTGTTCCCTGTGAAGCGTACCTGATTTCGCTGCATCACTCATCCGCCGGCCGAGATCTGATGAGATAAAATCCATGATTTTTTCTTCATCGATCACCGTTAATTCATTCTCGTTCAAATGATTTGATGTGACGAGTTCTGCTAACTTTTCATGCACGAGTTCCTCAAAATCCTCATGTAATTCTGAAAAAGCAGCCAGATCAAGATTCGCCATAACATGGTGGTAGATTGTTCCGCGTTCTGCACCCGACAGCTTCTCAGGTTCATCAGGTCGCATGAATCGTGGTAACAGATCGGCATTTTTAGATCCCTTTGTTTGGTACAGTCTGACTGTGTTTTCTTCATCATGAGATTCGGTTTTCAGGTCGGACACTGATATCTTTACAGGCAGAGGCGACAATTCCCCGTACGATATCTCGTCGCTGTTTTCGGAGGCACTGTTTCTCTCGTCGCAGGTTTTGTGGTCGCCGGCGTTCTCCCCAGTGTGGTTATCATGGCTGTTAGCGTCCTTTTCAACACCGGTTTCGTGGTTGCCGGCGTTTACCTCGCTATCGGTTTCTGCGGATTTGTCCGCCTGATGAAAGACAAAATCAGAGTATGAGTTCAACTCTTTCTCATAATCAATTTCATTTATCCTGAATATCTCACCGGCACTGTCCTCATAGAGCGCCGGCGCGATCATGGATGAAAACGAAAGCATTCCTGACCTGCCGGTCACGCCGGTGTCGGGACATACAGTTTTAGCATCCTCAGGTTGTATTTCACGAACCATAATCAGATGATCCTTGGCGCGCGTCATGGCTACATAAAACAAACGGAACAATTCCCCTGCATTTCCCTTTTTGTTTTTCCGCTGTATTATCTCGTTTATCACCGGAACAACATACAGACCTTTTTCCACATCGTCCATGTAACCGGCGAGTCCTAATTCCGGATCGGTGATAAATCTTGATGATTCACTTTTGTTTCCCTCTGAATCCATTCGGGTAATAATAACAACAGGAAACTCCAATCCCTTGCTTTTATGAATTGTCATCATCCGGACAACATTATCCGCCTCGCCGATGGACAATGGTTCACCCGTATCCTCACTTCGGCTGATAATGCGACTGATATATTCGATGAATGCGTGTACCCCCTGATATGATCCCTTGTCAAATTCGGTAACCATGTGCAGCAGATAATCCAAGTTAGCGCATCTCCGTTCCCCATCCGGTTGCATCGCGAAATAATCATATACTCCTGTTTTATCATAAATCATTTCTATGATTGACGACACTCCTGACAGGGCTGCCGTATCCCGGAAATCATTTAACAGCAGGAGAAACTCTTTTATTTTTAATATTAGTTCCGGTTTTAATTCATATTTTATTTCGGTAGTTTTAATCTGATTTTTGTTATCCGGTTCATCCGGTAGTTCGTTCGTTTCACCCTGATCGGCTTTTTTTGAAATAACCAGCAGTCTCTCATACAGGTCGCGGCGTCTGTCATTCGTCGCGATACATATCCGGCTCAGCTCCTCCTCACTGATGTCAAACATCGGTCCCGTGAGCACACCGGCCAGCGGAATATCCTGTCTGGGATTGTCAATTACAGTGAGGAATTCCAACATCAGACTGACCTCACGCGTGCCGAAAAATCCTTCTTTTTGTTCTGTAAAAAAAGGTATGCCCTTCTCACGGAATACTTCGGAATAGACACCTGATATAGGAGATACCGCGCGCGACAAAATGACGATATCTCGAAACTCCGCCTGACGGTAGCCGTCCTTATCCCGAATAAAAATCGGATCATCACCGTGAGTCATCTCCAATATGCGATTGGCAATGTGCGTGGCCTCCGCGCGCGTTTTATTTCTCAATCCATCCGGATAAACCAACTCATCAATCTCTATGCGATCCGAAACTCTGCCCGCCGGCTTATCCTCAGGCATTTTTGCGCCGAAGTTTAATTCCGCGTCCTTATCATATTCAACACCGCCAATATCCTCATGCATGATGTGACGGAATACGGCATTAGTACCTTTAATTATGATTGGCGCGGACCTGAAATTGGTAGAGAGAGTCAGGCGGAGAGATTTTATTTCGTGATCTGAATCCGGGTTATTCTGATTCTGTTTGTGAGTTGCAGACTGACTGTTGACCGGCTTAGTCTGATTCTGTTCATTTATTTCGAGCGTATCAGCCTCCTTCAGTTTTTGTTCAAAAAGCTCGGGACAAGCATTCCTGAAACGATATATGCTCTGTTTGATATCCCCGACCATAAACCTGTTAGTTGATTTCTGTTCCCATGGGTACATCGGGTTGTTATCGGGTTCAACGGGTTCGCCTGCAGTGCGTTCTTTTTCAGAATCGGTGTCATCCGTATCGATGGCGCTATCGGAATTCATTTCCCGCAAATGACCGGAAACCGCCCACAGTATCGTATCCTGCACGCGGTTTGAGTCCTGGTATTCATCTATCATGATCTCATCAAATCCTTCTGCCAGCTCCGATGCAGCTGCGGACGGAACGTAATTGCCGTTATCATCCTTCTCATACAGTATTTTCAGGGCAAATTGCTCGAGATCATTGAAATCCGCGATCCCACGCTCGCGTTTTGCCGATGCATACATCTCACCGAAACGGGTTGCCAAACGGAGAACCGTCAGGCAGGTTTCTGACATTTTTTTGCGCTCATTTTCCAAAGCTTCAACAGGAATAATAAACCTGTCCCGTTCCTCCTCCAGCATTTCGCGAAGAGGCGTTACAACACGACATGCTGCATTTACATCGGGATCCTTCTCTGACTTTTTCGGAAGTCCTTTGGAAAAATCCATTCCCAACAGAATGAGACGAACCTCATTATAAACAGAATTTCTGTCTGTTGTTCCGTCATTATAATCAGATTCTTTTTCTATCAGGTTTTTTGAAATATCAATCAGCGTAGTGATCGTGCGGAGCTTTTTCTCATCGAGATAATTGAAGGTTTCTTTCATGTAGTCGCCCCTGTCAAAAATACCATGCGCTACCTGAAATAATTGATGTAATAATTCATCTATATAAGGGGACTTTTCGTCTGTAACCGGTAAATTGAGAATCTCTTCCCAACGCTTAACAAGCATGTCGGGAAAAGGCTCACTCATCGTTTTTTCATATATCTGCAATATCCAGTTTTCCAGCTTGAAATCGGATTTATTCAGTGTAAAAAGTCCGGCAAGTCTGACAAAATCAGGACTCTCCTCCTCATATTCCAATTCTAAAAGTTGCTCGGCAATCTCATGCTTCAACAGCTTTAATTCGGTTTCCGAACCCTGTTTCAGTGACGGATCAATGCCTATTCTGTGAAAATACTGCCCTATTACATAGTTACAAAAACTGTGCACGGTTGAAATATGCGCGCCCGGCAGGAGTCTGAGCTGACGGCGGAGATTGGCTTTCTGTTCATCCGAGAGGGCCTCATCACGCAGTGCGGATTCCATACGTTTGCGCAGACGCTCCTTCATCTCGGATGCCGCTGCTTTGGTAAACGTCACAACAACAAAACGGTCGATATCGGTATGATCCGAATCGCCCGTGATACGACGATAGATTCTCTCGACCAAAACGCTGGTCTTGCCCGAGCCGGCTGCCGCCGAAACTAACAGTTCATGTCCTCTCGTCTCTATAATTTCTAATTGATCATCAGTCCAGTTCATGTATCGTTCCTCATCATGTAAACCTTTGTCTAATGCAGGTTTTCAACAGGTTATTCAGTTATCCCGCTCCGGTCATCCTTATATTCAAGCACCCGTGACATTGAATCCCTGGTTCGTGCCTCGACGCCGCAGACACCGGCATACGGACAAAAATCACAACCGCTGCCGGGCTTGCCTGAGCTCTCATTCCACCTGTACGGCGCCGCCTCGATACGGCCCTCATACATCTCAGTCCCGCAACGCATGATGTTTTCACCGGTGTGTTTCATCAGTTTTTTGAATTCATCATCGGTCAATAAATGAGGCAGACTGTCGGAATAGAACGTTCCGTCCTTTTTCGTCCGCAGATGCGCCGCTATGGAACTGTGGGCGGCTCCGCTGACCAGACCGGGATCGATCCGGCGTAACACCTCAGTGTCCTCGTTTACATATCCTGACGGGCGGAGGCTTTTTAATCTCATGTCTTTCAGTTTATCATCATCGGTTTCCAGTGTATTAACTGATTTTTCCTCTTCATCTATTTTCTGATACAACACCGCTGCCGGGACTGCCTTTTTCACATCTCCGTTAGTTCGGATGTACTCTGTCAGCACATACATATATATCATCAGCTGCATTTCCAAACCATAGTATATTCCACTAAAGGTGAGGTCTCGCGCGCTGCTCTTGTAATCGATCAGCCTGATATATCCTGTATCACCATCCACTGACATGTCATAGCGGTCTATACGCCCACGCAACTGCAGATGCCTGCCACCGGTGAGATCAAGCTGCGGCGCCGGGATACTCTCTTCTCTCTCTCCGAACGATACCTCCCATCCCTCCTGGTGGAATTCACCTGCCTGCATCTGCGCCCGCAGCACCGTAATGGAATCCAGATACACGCGTTTCATGCGTTTCATCGCATATTCCCTGCGCTTATCGGTGTGGAAGATGTCATCCCTGTATCCGTTTATCGTATCATCAAATGCAGCCTCGCCGAGTTCCAGCAGTTTTTCCTCATCTATTGAATCAAAACCGGTTCCCTCGGCTCTCATTCTCTCTGACAAACGCTCCAGTGCATCATGGCAGACCGTTCCTCTGTCATTTGCTTCGATGCTGCATTCCATGCGCTCATGCAGTCCCAACCCGTAATTTAAAAAGTGAGCGTACGGGCATTTTACAAAGGATTCAAAACGTGACACGCTGGCGTACAGATTATCCCCGTAAAGAAGCAATGCCGTCTCAGGTGTTATAGACGCCGTATGTTTATTGATGGGGTTTTGATTCACGCTCGAAAAAACTCTGTTTACATGGTCACGACTAACGAACTCACGGGCGTTTACGGAAAACATTGAACAGATCATATCTATCAGATACGCCGGCCGCACATCGTCTCCGCCGTCATTTATTCGGGGATACGTCAGTATGATTTTTTTTGATGGTTTCGTTATCAGTCTGTACAGATAAAATGATTCCCTGTCACGCCGTTCCTCTCCGGAGGGCGCCAGCTCGATGCCGGCCTCCCTGATCATATCCCGCTCCCTGACAGTAAAAAGCCCTGCGTCGCTCCCGCCTCCTGAAAAATATTCATCAGTATTACCCAAAAACAACAGGTATTCTGTTTCACTCAATCGGCTCCTCTCAATATCACCGATCAGAACCTGTCCCCTCACCGGAGGCACAAATCCCAAAACACCCTCCGATACACCGGCGCGCAGTATCTCCTCAAATTCCGCCAGGGACACCGGATTATCTCCCATGAGATCCACCATCGTATCGAACAGGTCTATCAACGCCGGATACAACCTGCCATACTCTGTCGCCATCAGGGTTTCACCGTCATTTTCAAAACCCTCGCTGAGCCGATCCAATCGCCCCGGAACACCGGTCCCGATCAGCAGTTTACAGACAGCCTCAGCAAAATCACGCACAGGCTTTTTCCCGCCGCGCATACTGATCACAGTCTCCGAGACGGCATCATAAAAAGTTTTCCTCACGCGGTTTACTCTCACCAGACTGATCCGTCCGGGTGAGACATTATATGTCCAATCCGTTTTATATGAATTGAATCCATGTCTTCCGGTAGCAAGTATATAGTTTTCAAACACATCAACATCATCACGATTACGAATAAACGAAACACCGCAGCGCAGAAACCTGACCACTCCGGAAACATCAAATCCGTGTCTCATCATGGATAAAAATGACATGACATACTCCGCCAGCGGGTTCATGCCGAGGCTTTTTTTCGTATCGAAAAAGTATGGCACGCCTGTCATATCCATGCATCGTCTCAGGTGTGGCTCATAACGTTCCAAATCAGGCGTAACAACTGCTATCACTCCGGGATCGACTCCCGCCGATATCAGGCGTTTCACCTCACCGGCAGCGTATTCCGCTTCATCACGCTCGTTCCTGCATACATATATTTCTATCGGGAATTCCGATTGGTTTTCAATTTGATTTTTCTGTTGCTCCTCTGGTTGTTTTTCACTTGTTTTTTCTGTATTATTATTCGAGTTTTTATTGGCAGAATGTCCACACCATTTTGCATTATTATATGAAAAAATATTACGCTCCAACCAGTTTAATACCGGGTTTTCACGGAGTCTGTATGACGTCTTTTTATCACCATATCCCACGTTAATAGTTTCATTAATTGCAACGTGATGCAACGTGGCTGAATCCATCAGTTTTTTTACGGTATTATTACTCAGTGAAAACATATCATGACGAGACGTATCGGTAGTTACCGTTACTATCACCTGTGAACACCGTACCATGAGCGCAGAGATGAGTTCATACTGCACCGGGGTAAAACCGGTAAATTCATCCATGCAGACAATGGCGTTTTCCAAAAAAGAAACCTTCGGAACGAGCGATGTCAATAACGGAATTAATTCCTCTGCCATCCGGTAGGTGTCGGCCATGCCGTCTTCCATATAATGATATATTCGACGTATATCACGTATTTTTGAAGCCGAGAGGCTGTCCACTCCAAACAGTTCCTCCATGATCTCAAACGAATCATCTCCGATCGCATACTCTATCAACTCACTTAACAATGACTTGCACTCATCTAAAAATCCGGGATTGGAGATTCCCTTTGTAAAGTATTCGAGTTCATTCATGTGCTCCGCGAGAACGCTTCGCAGAAGCATGATTTTGCCCTCATCATCGAGCAAGACGCTATCAAGCCCCCGGAATTCTCCGAGGGCGCGATAAGCCAAACGGCGGAAACTGAGCACGTCAATGTTCAGTATACCGCCGTTATTTTTTTCTATCAGAATTCGTCCCGCCTCCTGCGAATACTGATCCGGAATCAGGACAAACACAGGACGATCGCGGTCGGCAGCAGCGAGTTCAGATGCCATGTCATAGCATAATGTGCTTTTTCCGCTGCCGGACACGCCGGTTATCAATTGCAGTGACATATTATTTTCCCTGTTTAAATTTTAATCATGCCCGGTGACTTTTTCATAAAACACGAATGCAATTCGCTCTACACCCGCCACAGAACGTCGCTCACATCACTCGGCATGCGCCAATCGCTGCGGGGACTGAGCGAAACCGTTCCGACCTTCGGTCCGTCGGGAACACAGGAGCGTTTGTACTGCTGCGAGAAAAACCGTTTCATAAACACATCCAGCCACTTTTTAATGCTGTCCTCATCATATTCACCCTTGAACGCATGACCTGCCAGACGCAACAATTTTTCCGTGGATGCGCCGGTACGCATCATGTGATACAGGAAAAAGTCATGCAGCTCATAAGGTCCGATAATGTCCTCCGTGCGCTGTGAAATCTCGCCATCCTCCGGAGGAAGCAGTTCAGGACTGACCGGAGTTTCAAGAATGCTTTTTAACACCTGTTTTAATTCATCATTCGGCGCCTCATCAGCGTAATACTGCACGAGGAACCTGATGAGTGTTTTCGGTATGGACGCATTCACTCCGTACATTGACATGTGATCGCCGTTATAGGTACACCAGCCGAGCGCCAGCTCCGACAGATCTCCGGTTCCGATAACCAATCCGTTTACCTGATTGGCGATGTCCATCAAAACCTGCGTCCGCTCTCTCGCCTGCGCGTTTTCAAACACAACGTCATGAACATCCTCACTCTGCCCTATGTCGGCGAAATGCTGTTTCACACTCGCGCGAATATCTATCTCCCTGAAATCACAGCCAAGCTCGGTAGCGAGCTTCATGGCGTTGTCGTGAGTTCTGTCCGATGTTCCGAAACACGGCATCGTAATTGCATGAATGCCCTTTCTGTCAAGTCCGAGCCTGTCAAACGCCGCCACTGTCACGAGCAATGCCAAAGTCGAATCAAGTCCTCCCGACAAACCGATGACCGCATCGTGACATCTGATGTGCTCGAGCCTTTTTGACAGGGAAGTAACCTGTATCATTGTAGCCTCCTGAACCACCTCGCGACGTTTATCAGGATTTGTCGGCACAAACGGCATGCGCGGAACCTCGCGCGTCAGGATGGTTTCCTTGGGCGCTCCGATATCAAATACTATCCTGCGATAATTCTCTCTCTCCCTGGCAGCATGCAGGGACAACGTGGTCATCTGTCTGCGCATGGAACGGAGCCGCCCTAAATCTATCTCAGTAATGGCAACATCCTCGGCGGAAAACGGTTTGTTCTCAGCCAGCATATGTCCGTTCTCGGCAATCATGTTGTGTCCTGCAAACACGGTATCCGACGTGGATTCTCCCTCGCCCGCATCAGCATAGATATAACCGCAGATGCATCGTCCGGACTGTCCTACAACGAGGTCTCGACGATATTCAGACTTGTCTACCAACTCACTGCTGGCAGACAGATTCGCGATGATCAACGCGCCGCTGGCCGCATGCTCGGAGGACGGCGGCAACAGCATCCAGAGATCCTCGCATATTTCAATTGAAAAAGTAAACTCAGGAATCCATGTATCCTGAAACAACAGTCTCGTACCGAACGGCGCACTGTCATCTCCGAGCAGGACCTCGCCCATATCAGGCTCACCGGGTACAAACTGACGAGACTCGCAAAACTCCTTGTGATTGGGAAGATATGATTTCGGAACCACTCCGAGCACGCGTCCTCCACTGACTGCAACAGCCGTATTGTAAATACGCCGATGATGCTCTAACGGCATACCGAGTATGGTTACCAGATCTAACTCCGCTGTCTGATACAGATACTCGTACAGAGCCTCCCTGGCACCGTTTAATAAAGTATCAGTTAAAAAAAGATCGCCGCAGGTGTAGCCGGTGATCGACAATTCCGGGAAAACCAACAACCGGACTCCGACCGCCGCCATCTCCTCGGCGCGCTCTACCATTTGTTTTACGTTTGCCTCCGGGTCGCCGACGGTGACCCGAGGCGTGACTGCAGCTACCTTGACAAAACCGTCTCTCATATCACCCCTCCAAACCCAAAACCTGGGAGCCCCAAGATGCCGGTTTCTGTTTTTTGACTCCTAGCAAAAGCTAGGTGGGCAACCGCATGTAACCTTCTGCCTTCCGTTGCTAGTTTAACTAAGTACCCATATACAGCATGGTATATGCGCAGTGACGGCCCGACATCCAGCTACAGATATAGGAATCCCTTTTAAAGTGTTGTAGGTTCAAAAATACAGAAATTATCGAACACCTCAGGAACTTTTTATTGATATTATTATACTATTTCCTTAACAAAAAATCAAGCAAAAAATTATTATTATTTTTCAAATAATTTAAGCTAATAAATCCTCTATCTCCGCATTCGTTTCCGGGAATATCATAGTGAAGGTTGTCCCCTCCTCCTCACCGGACGTAACAGCAATCAATCCTCCGTGACGCTCAACTATATTTTTTGCCACTACCAGTCCCAGTCCGGAACCCTCTCTGGCCCCATGAGTTGATGCCCGGTAGAATTTGTCGAATACATGCTCCCACTCATCCTCAGGAATAACCGTTCCGTGATCATTCACTGTCGCGTATATCTCATCGTTTTCCTTCCTGATATCAACGAGTATTTCCGTCCCCGGATCACAGTATTTTATAGCGTTCTGCATGAGTACGACAAATACCTGGCGAATTCTGTCATAATCACCGTCGATCAGCGACATCTCATCGTTATATGTAACCTCACCGGTGAGATTCTTCTCCTTCATCAATATACGGAGTCCACGCATCGCATCCTGCGCCACTGCGATCAGATTTATCACCTCTGTATCAAGCTCGAAATCAGGGTTCTGCATTCTCGACAGGATGAGCAGATCGGAAACCAGACGTTCCATTGTCCCGCACTCATCCCTGATGCGCAGCAAATACTCCCGACGTTTCTCCGGATCATCAATATAGCCGTCAACCAAAGTGTCAGCGTAACCCTTTGTCACCGTGATCGGAGTACGAAGCTCGTGCGAGACATTTGAGAAAAAGTCACGCCTTGACTGTTCCACGCCGGCACGATATTGTTCGGCCTCCTCCAGCTGTTCAGCCAGCTCGTCCATAGAATCGGCCAGGGAACCCAGCTCGTCCTTGCGGATGATTCCGGTGGTACCTGAGTAATCTCCGGCCGCGATCTCTCCGGCAAATTCATCGATACGGAGTATGGGACGAACAAGCTGTCTCGAGAATATCAGTGCCAGGATTATCGCAATAAACCCACCCAATGTGACACAGAACAGCATGTATTTCTGATACTGTGTCACGGCATTCGACAGCATCTTCATCGGGCCGGAAACGAGGACGGCGCCGATAACATTTTTATTGCTGTCGTAAACGGGCGCCGCAACATGCATCATATCGGTGCCGTATACACTGTCGTGGCTGGTATAGTTGGACTTTTTCCCACTGAATGCAGATTTCAGGATATTCTCCATCTGATCCGGCATTTCTATCTGGTCGGGATTTACATTTGTATATTTCTCATCCAACGGATCCGGTGCATTAGGATTGGAAAAAATCCAGATATCCATCTGTCTGGCACTTCCGAAATCCTCCACCGCATTCAGGTAGTCAGAAAAGGCTTTGTTATCCTCGCTTTGGCTGGCCTTCCCGACACGATCCGCCACCGTTTTCGCAAGATCTCGCAGCTGCGTGCGGTACGTCCCGACAATGTTGTCCTGGTTAAACTGCGTGAACATCAGACCGATGAGCAGGGTGAATGCCACGATCACCACGCCGAAATAGACGAACACGCGAATAAAAATATGTTTCATATATTAATCTCGAATTTATACCCCAGCCCCCAGATCGTTTTGATCTCCCAATCCGGATGCTCCACCTGATCCAGCTTTGCGCGAAGACGCTTGATGTGAGAGTCAACGGTGCGGCTGTCACCAAAATAATCCTGCCCCCACAGACTGTCAAGCAGATTGTCGCGGGTGAACACCTTGCTCGGATTTCCCGCAAGTATCCACATGGTCTCGACCTCTTTTTTCGTCATCGGAAGTTTTTTCGAGCCGACATATATCGTGTACGACTCAATATTGATGGTAAGATCGCCGATATTCAGGACCTTTTTATCCTCGGTTACATCGCTCCGTCCCATTCTGCGCAGCACGGCGCGCACACGTGCCATGACCTCGTTGCCACTGAACGGTTTAACGATGTAATCATCCGCGCCTATGTCAAGTCCCATTACGCGCTCGTAATCCTCACCTTTGGCAGTTACGAGAATGATGGGCACATCCGAGTCCTCACGGATTTTCTGACAGACACGATAACCATCCATTCCGGGCATCATGACATCCAACAGGATCACGGACGGATCTGTCTTTTTAAAAAGCTCCAGCGCCTCAAAACCATCCTTCGCGACGACCGGCTCAAATCCCTCCTTGGCTACGTATGTGCCTAAAACCTCCTGAATGTCCTCGTTGTCGTCAACGATCAGAATTCGCTGCATAGGCTGAATACCTCCTTTTTGACACACAATTGCGATAATTCTATCACATCTGTAATATATATTATAATTGTAATAGGTTTTGAGTTAGATGTCAACGAAAATTTGTCAAAATATGGTCAGAAAATTTGTTGATTTTTCGCCTGACTGACATATTTCTGACCAAGCAGCGTGTTATCTTTGTACTACTCCGCTCGAATCAGCCGGGGTTTTTGTGTCGCGACCATGTGTGATACGCGACAGGGAGGAACTGAAATGAAACGATTATTTACGCGTATGATCGCCATCGCACTGATGATGACCTGCCTGACAATGTTTGGCGGGATCGTCAGTTTTGCTGCGCAGTCACCGCGTATGAATCTGACGCAGCTCGATCTGACAAAGGGTACATCGTTTACCCTGCGTGTTTACAATCTCGAGGACGGTCAGACCATCAGCTATAAATCTACCGATACAGATATTGTCAGTATTGAGAGTATTGCGGAGAACAAGCGCTCGGTTGTTGTATATGGTAAGGCTTTAGGTACAGCGAAGATCAAGGTTACCGTGAAAAAGGGAACTGAAACCATCGCCAATCTGAAGTGCAAGATAAAGGTTGCACCGGTTCCGGTCAGCATTAAATTTACAGACAACACGGTTGAGCTTCTGCAGGGGCGCCAGGCCTACATCGATGTGATCATCAAGCCTTACAACGCAACTGAGACACCGGTGTTTGAGAGCAGTGACGAAAACGTTGCCGTCGTAAACGTTCGCGGATTGGTAACGGCGATTTCTCCGGGGAAGGCAACCATCAAGGCCACTCTTCTCTCAACCGGAATAACAGCGCAATGCACCATCGTTGTCAAGGAAGATACCGGTGAAGATTAATCGCTTCCATTAATAATATGAAGAGAGAAAGAACGGGCGACATCCGGCCGCAGATTTTTTTGCGGTCGGGTGTTGCTTTTTTATTTTGTTTGTGGTAGAATATATGTTGCTACAATTTTGTTTGAAGTCTTTGAACCGTTGTATCGGGAAAAGACAATACCTACTATGTACATGTACAGGGGGATACATATGTTCGCAGAGTTATTCGGTCGGCATTTGGTCGAGGAAAACATAATCGACCAGACGACATTAGACAAACTACTGAAGGAAGCCGGCGAGAGGCGCGTCAAATTAGGTATGATGGCCGTTGCTGAGGGGCTGATTACCAGTAAACAGGCTGACGAGATCAATCACAGACAGCAGAAAGAGGATAAACGCTTCGGTGACATTGCAGTAGAAACCGGCGCTCTGACCGAGGCTCAGGTTGACGCTCTGTTGGCAAAACAGGGCAGTCCTCACATGCGTTTTATCCAGATCCTCGTAGATGAGACCTCAGTCGAAGCAACCGATATTGACGGTTATTTAGAGGATTTCCGGAAAAAGGAAGGATTTGATGCTGCTGAACTGGAAGCCATCAAGGAGGAAAATGTCGGCGGATACATTTCCGCTTTCGCAACATCGTCACAACCTTATGTTTCTAATATCGCAGGCCAGGTTCTGCGAAACATAATCCGTTTTGTCACAAGCGATTTCTATATTGATCGTTTGAAACGGGTGAGCGAGGTTCCGTACGAGACATTAGCCATACAGCATTGCTCGGGGGACCATTCATTGTATATCGGGCTTCTTTCCGAACAGGGAGACGAGGCGTTCAGGTATATGGCTGAGCACATCACCGGAGACAGTTATGATTCACTGGTTCCGGAGGTTTACGATGCCGTGGGTGAGTTCATCAACGGTGTCAGCGGTCTGATCACAACAGAGCTCGCCAGCGAGAGAATGGTCATAGAGATCGCACCTCAGACTTTTTATGAGAAACAAATGATACAGGGACGCGGATACATCCTGCCGATTTATTTGGAAGGAAAACTGATTGAATTATTTATCTCTGTCGACAACGAGGTAAAGGCCGGAGATACCCAGAAGGACATCCGGGTGAAGGTCAATACGGAAAAATCTGCCGGATCGGATGGAAAACCGACTGTAGTGATCGTTGATGATTCCGGATGGTCCAGAACGATTCTCCGCAACCTGCTCGAGAAAAACGGATTTGCCATCATCGGTGAGGCCGGCGACGGCGAGGAGGCATTCGAGGTTTATAAAAAGCTGTCGCCCGACATCATTACCCTGGATATCACAATGCCGAAGCTTGACGGCATCGAGGCGTTGCGCCTGATCATGGGCTATGACAACAATGCCAAGGTCGCAATGATCACTTCGGCAGGACAGCGGAGCAAGGTGTTGGAGTCGTTGAAGCTCGGTGCAGAGAAGTTCATTACGAAACCATTTGATCCCGCGCTGGTGCTGACGGAACTCAAATCGTTGGTTAAAGATAAGATGGAATAATACCTCAAAAGAGAAAAGGGCAGGATTATCGCATGCGTCAGATAATCCTGCCCTAATTAGTTTGGCACAGATTTACTCATCCAATCATATTTCAGCCAAGCGACCTGTCCACTCTGTAACCACCGGAACAAGTCAAACGGCTTCTACACTCACATAAATCAATAATAACCGGCGATTGCGGCCGTCTGTGCCTGAGCGGTCAGATTGGCCTGTACATTGTTTGCTGCCTGATCGTTTGATTTGTTTGCAGACAAACCGTCGCGCCACTCCTCAAGTTTCTTGATAGTTGCGTCAACTGTCTTCTGTGAGATCTCCGGAAGATCCTCGCCCCAGGCCTCCGTTGCCTGCTTGAGTCCCTTCTTCACAGCTTCGATCATCTCGTCTGCCTTGCTGGGATCGTCGCCCGAAAGTGCCTTCGCCATTTCAAACATGCGCTCGGAGGTTTTCTCTACTCCCCACTCGCCGTCCTCGGCTATGTCCTTTTTCGCCTGCTCGATTGTTTCCGGATCCGCTGCCTCCGCTAACTGACGATATGTGTCAGCCAGAGTTTTAGCGAGACCCTCGGTTTTACCGCCCAGGAGCTGATTTACAAGATTCTGCATTTGCTGAACGTGCGCATCCAGTTGCTGGTTCAGGCTCTTGATGAGAGCATCACGTTCGCCCTGAGTTCTCTCCTTTGCCGGCTCCTCTGTCGTTTCTGCTTCCTTCGCAGCAGCCGCAGCCTCCATTGCTTCGCTGGAGAATTCTACCGATACGCCGGTATCTCCGGATTTCTCCGCTGTTTTTGCGGTGTCCTCGGATGCTTTTTTTGCAGATGATGCCATACTCTGATACTGCGTATAAGCCGAAAGACCGCCGCCGATTCCATTAACTGCCATAGGTTCCTTCCTTTCCGCACCTCAATTTTTCGGTGCAATTGAACCGCTCCGGCCTCCTTGCCCAAGCGGTCAGTTTTTCACTTCGTCATTTTATATATCGGCAGGATTAATTAAAAATTTACCCCATTTCCAATCTTTTTTTAATCAAGTATGGTAGCACAATCAATAACGTTCCCGCGCGAGCGGCGCAAGTTTTCTCACAGAGAGCTTGCGAGTCGTGAGAAAAGCTTGCATCAGCGCTCGCGCTAAGACTATCGTTTAACAACAGGAAATTTTTTCACAGCCTTGGCGATATTCATGGAATGGTCACCGATCCGCTCGAGATCAACGAGTATCTCCGTGAAATACAGTCCCTCAGTCGCACCGCATTTTGCCTTGTTGATTCGTTTGATATTCGCATTTCTCATACGCGCCACCATCTCGTCAATATCAGCCTCCATGTCGTATATGACCTGGTAGGTTTCAGCATCGGGAGCATAAAAATACTCGCACGCGAGGTCAAATATGTTGTACACATGCAGCGAGAGCTGTTTCAGATCCTTCAGCGCCTTGCCCGTAAATTTGTTCTTTTCCTTTTTCATGGCGAGCGCGTAGTTGTGCATATTCTCGGCATGATCGCCGATACGCTCAAAATCGTTCACAATATGATACAGATGTCCGGCATGCGTTGCCTCCGTTACCGATAGATTCAGGGTATTGGTCCGCGTCAGCGCATTCGTTATTTCCTTATTTAAGAAGTCAAGCGTGGACTCGTTATTATGGAACTGTTCCTCAGTAATAACATCCTTTTCATAAAACTCGCGCGTTGCAGCCTCGAGGTTTGTGCTGGCGAGCTGATGCATGCGCCCAACCTCGGAATCAATCTGCCCGAGAAGCACCGTTCCGGTCTGATAGTTATTCATATCGATAAAAAGCAGGGTGTTCCCGCTCTCCTCACCGTCGTCACCGCGGATAATCAGACGTGACAGTTTCACGAGGTATTTTGAACACGGCAGCAGAACCAGCACAGTGACAACATTGAAAATCGTGTTGGCGTTAGCGATCTGACGGCTCGGATTGTCCGGCGAGGTTGCCACCATCCAGTTCAGGATGTCCGGGAAAATCTGTGTCAGCACCATGAACAGGACCATGCCGATGGACTCAAACAGAACGACGATCAGAGCAACGCGCTTGGCATCCTTTTTCCCGCCGATAGAGGCGAGTGCCGGCGCCACGGAAGCGCCGATGTTCATACCGAGCATGATGTAAAAAGCCTGTCCGAATCCGACCACGCCGTTCAGCACCATCATCTGCAGCACACCGACCGAGGCCGAGGCACTCTGGATGATCACGGTGAACAGGATACCGACGCACATGGCGAGGATCGGATTGGAAACACCGGTGAGGATGTCCTGAAACCAAGACTCCTGAGCCAGCGGTTTCATGGCTGAGGACATCATTCCGAGCCCGATAAAAAGAATACCAAGGCTGGCGATGATGTTGCCGACATTTTTCCATGCGGGCTTTTTAAAGATCATAATCAGAACCACGCCCGTAAACGCAATGACCGGCGCAATCTCCGAAATATTGAACGCGATCAACTGGCCGGTGATGGTGGTTCCGATTTTTGCACCCATCAGGACGCCGACACAGTTTTCGAGCATCATCATGCCGGCACCGACAAATCCGACCACCATGACGCACATCGCGTTGGAACTCTGGATCAGCGCAGTTAGCCCTGCTCCCACGCACATGCCGACAAATTTGTTCTTGGTCAGTTTCTCAAGTATATTTTTCAGGTATGAACCGGCGGCGAGCTTCAAACCGTCGCTCATAAGGTTCATTCCGAATATGAAGAGCGCCAGCCCTCCCATAAGGTTAAACAGGTTCCAAATTGTCATGTTCTCCTCCCGTGCCCAAAATCCATCGTTTTCTCCGTTCCCGTCAAATTCAGGACAAACGACATTTTACGGGCATTCTCATACTATTCTTCTCTCTGTTATTATCTTCCAAGCGTTATCATAACATCAAACAATGTCCGTTGCAAGCATTTTCTTCAATTAATGGTTGAAAATATGTCAAAATTGTTATATAATCTTTTTTATAGTAGCGCTCGTGCTAATTCAAAAAATAATATCGAAAGGAGATTGCAATGATCTACACAAAAGAAGTTGAACTGATGTGTCCCGTTGCCAAGGGTGCCAAGCATGAGCCGGCACCGATCCCGGAGGAGGGCAAATGGGTACACGCCAAGGAAATCAAGGATATTTCCGGTTTCACGCACGGTATCGGCTGGTGCGTTCCGCAGCAGGGAATCTGCAAACTGTCACTTAATGTAAAGGACGGCGTCATCGAGGAGGCTCTGGTTGAGACGATCGGATGCTCAGGCATGACACACTCAGCTGCCATGGCTGCTGAGATCCTGCAGGGCAAGACGATTCTGGAGGCACTGAACACCGACCTCGTGTGCGACGCGATCAATACCGCTATGCGTGAGCTTTTTCTGCAAATCGTATACGGACGTACACAGAGTGCTTTTTCCGACGACGGACTCGCTGTCGGAGCCGGACTGGAGGATCTCGGCAAGGGACTTCGTTCCCAGGTCGGGACTATGTACGGAACCAAAGCAAAGGGCGTTCGCTATCTCGAGATGGCTGAGGGCTATGTAACTGACCTTGCTCTCGATGAGAACGATGAGGTAATTGGCTACAAATTTGTCAACCTCGGTAAAATGACGGATTTCATCAAGGCGGGTGACACGCCGAACGACGCGTGGGAAAAAGCCAAGGGACAGTACGGACGCGTTGATGACGCAGCAAAATTAATAGATCCGAGAAAGGAGTGATATCACTATGGCATTGTTTGAATCATATGAAAGAAGAATCGATCAGATCAACAAGGTCCTCGGTGAGTATGGTATTGCTTCAATCGAGGATGCGAAAAAGATCACGGAGGATGCCGGACTGAACGTATACGATCAGGTAAAGGCCATTCAGCCGATCTGTTTTGAGAACGCATGCTGGGCCTACACGGTAGGTGCCGCAATTGCGATTAAGAAGGGAGCGAAACGTGCTGCCGACGCGGCTGCTGCCATCGGCGAGGGTCTGCAGGCATTCTGCATCCCGGGTTCCGTTGCAGATCACCGCAAGGTAGGTCTCGGACATGGTAATCTCGGCAAGATGCTCCTGGAGGAGGAGACCGAGTGCTTCTGCTTCCTCGCAGGTCATGAGTCATTTGCCGCTGCTGAGGGTGCAATCGGTATCGCAGAAAAAGCAAACAAGGTTCGTAAAAAGCCGCTGCGAGTTATCCTGAACGGTCTCGGCAAGGACGCTGCGCAGATCATCTCACGTATCAATGGTTTCACCTATGTGGAGACCAAATACGATTACAAGGCTGCCAAGGTCAATGTAGAATTTGAAAAACCCTACTCCAAGGGCATCCGTGCAACCGTAAAATGCTACGGTGCGGACGATGTACAGGAGGGCGTTGCGATCATGCACATGGAGAATGTCGGCGTTTCGATCACAGGTAACTCCACCAACCCGACACGTTTCCAGCATCCCGTTGCCGGCACCTATAAAAAGGAGTGCGTAGAGCAGGGCAAGAAATATTTCTCCGTTGCCTCCGGCGGCGGTACGGGTCGTACCCTGCATCCGGACAACATGGCTGCAGGACCGGCCAGCTACGGCATGACCGATACACTCGGACGCATGCACTCCGATGCGCAGTTCGCAGGTTCATCCTCCGTTCCGGCGCATGTTGAGATGATGGGACTGATCGGTATGGGTAACAACCCGATGGTCGGCGCAACCGTTGCCGTTGCCGTTTCCATTGAGGAGGCTGCCAACGCAGGGAAGTTCTGATCCGAAAGCACTTGATGAAGACGAGCGTTCACGCGAAGTCTGAATGTAGAGATTAAAAATACCCCGGCAGGTCGTGTTATGACTGCCGGGGTTTTATGTCAGCACACTGTATTCAATTGTCAAGCTAGTTTATGAAAAAGCGGGGCAAATTGATTTTTTGTGCAATATCATCTTGCACGAATGTTCCGATTGTGCTATAATGTGCAATTAGGAGGTGCACGTGATGAAATTAAAAAGAGAAATGTATCTGGAGCAGATCCGTCCATACTACGATTCTGACATCATCAAAGTGATTACCGGAGTCAGAAGATCGGGAAAATCCGTATTATTGGAATCAATAAGGGATGAACTCACAGATGAAGGTGTCAGCGGTGATAAAATCATTTATCTGAATCTGGAAGACATGGACTATGAGTACATTGTCGATGCCACCGATCTAAACAACGAAATCAAAACCAGAGTGACCGAAAAAGGCCGGTACTACATCTTTTTAGACGAAATACAGCATGTCAAGGATTTTGAAAAAGCATTAGCTTCCTTTCGAGCAACACTCGATGTTTCCTTGTTTGTCACCGGAAGCAACTCCACCCTTCTCTCCGGAGAACTATCCACTATGCTAACCGGAAGAACCGTCGAATTTGAGGTGCATCCGTTTTCTTTTCACGAAATGAAGCAGTATTATGAGCTTAATCACAGAGAGTGGAATGATGATTTGTTCCTGAATTACCTAAAATGGGGCGGTTTTCCGCTTCGCTTTGATTACCAGGATGATGCTTCCATACAGAGATATCTTCTGAACCTATACAAAAGCATTATCAATAGAGATATCATCGGGAAAGGCAAAAGCCAGGACAAGAAAAGCTTCGAGGATATTTCTTTGTACATCCTGGCAAATGCCGGGAAAGAATTATCCATTGACAACATCATTGATACTTATCAGAAAAACAATAGAAAGATTTCCAAACGGACCATCTACAATTATCTTGAAAAAATGAAAAAGGCGTATCTGATTCATGGGGTATCCAGATACAATATTGTAGGGAAAGCAGCACTCAGTAATCGTGAAAAGCAATATGCCATTGATACCGGTTTTCGAACCATCAATACGAACACGATCAATTATGAAGATACCTTCTTCCTGGAAAACATCATCTACAACGAGCTACTCACACGAGGATACACCGTCTTTGCCGGAAAAACCTACAAGGGAGAAATTGATTTCGTTGCTATAAAAAACGGAAAAAAGTGCTTTATTCAGGTCGCTTATCTCCTCCCGACCGAGGATACGATACGAAGGGAATTCGGCGCTTACGAAAAAATCACCGACGCTTCTCCCAAATATGTGATGACCCTCGACAAGGTAGACATGAGTCACGATGGAATCGTACATATCAATATCATTGATTTTCTCTTAAGAAAAACCGACCTGATGCTAACATAAACCTTTTTCGCCAACTAATTTCAATTGTCTAGCAGATTTAAAAAAAGCGGGGCGACCGGAGCCCCGCTTTGATGGATTTGTTTTTGTGGTTCAAGCGCGTTTGATCTTCACGCTCTTCGGCAAACCGGATTTTCTGATCAGTATTTTAATCCGTTTATAGTCCGGTTTGCTTGCCTTGATTTTGATCACGGCGTTCTTTTTGATTCCTGAAAAAGCACCCGCCTCGACTTTCGTTATACCATTGGCTTTAACCATCAATACGGACGGCTTCTTGTTGTTTTCCTTCAGGATGCCTTTTTTCAAGGTAGTTACCGTATAGGTCACACCGTCGGCCTTGACGGTTTTCGGGATGGTGATACGCCCGTTTTTCGCCGTCGTGGTCGCACTCGTGAGGGCGACAGAGTTGTTACCTGCAGGTGTTTGCTTGCTAATCAATGCAGCTACGCCTCTGTCCTGGAGGCCGGCCAGCGCATCTGCCACAGCAGCTTCTGAACACAGCCGCTCCAACGGATTGTACATGGATGAATTCGCCGTATATTTACCTATAGATTTTCCGGCATCCAGTACGACAAAAGATGTCTTCTGTATTGTCTCGCCGGTTTTCTGCTCAGTCTGCAACGTGACGGACACACCGGTGATGTTGCCGTCCTCGTCTCGCTCATATTTGGTCTCGACTGCCACCTTGGAATAGTCGCCTGACGGCTGTGTCACCTGCTCGGTCATGGTTTTGTCACCACCCGGTGCGGTCTCCACCATGCGGGATGTCTCCCTGCCGGCAGTATTTGTTTTGACCTCCTCGTGGATGGTCGTTCCGTCGGCTTTTTCTATATCCGATGTTTTCTCCTTGGAGCCGTCGGATTTGACAGTTTCCTTGACAGTTTCTGTAGATTTTTCTACATTGCCGTCCTTATCCGTCGTAATGGTTTCCTTCTTTGTTTCCGTTGTTGTTTCTTTTTTGCCATCCGCATCGGTGGTGACAGTTTCCCTGTTCGTCTCGGTTGTTGTTTCGGTCTTGCCGTCCTCAGTGGATTTTGTCGTTTCGACAGTTTTCTCCGTCGTCTCGGTTTTCTCTGTTTTGCCCTCTGTATCGGTTTTGGTGGTCTCTGATACAGTTTCCGTTACTTTTTCGACGGTTCCATCCGTTCCCGTTTTTGTCGTTTCGGTTTTGACGGTTTTTTCAGTCGTTCCGTCATCTCCTGTTTTTACCGTCTCGTTTTTGACGGT
Organism: Eubacterium sp.; assembly: GCA_017614395.1. Lineage (GTDB taxonomy): Bacteria > Bacillota > Clostridia > Lachnospirales > Lachnospiraceae > Eubacterium_F. The sequence continues at coordinate 15,098 of JAGABX010000017.1, read as the reverse complement.
ACTCGAACCATCGGTTCCTATTGTCGTGGTCGTCGTCGTGGTCGAGCCATCCGGGTTTTTCGTGATGACCGGATCGGATGTGCCGGGCGTCACGGCCGGATTCGTGCCCGTTGCCGGATCCTTGCCCGCAGTCGGTGTGGATGGATCTGTCGGTGCACCGCTGGCAGCAGAATCCGATGAAGGAGTTTTCGACCCACTGTCAGTATAACCACTACTGTAACTGCCGGATGAGCCACCGGTATTGGGGCGGCTACCCGAGCCGTTTGCTTCTGATCCTTCTCCGGTGTTTGAACCCTCTCCGGGTTCTGACACTTCTCCGGGTTCTTTCTCGTCATCTGCAGGCTCATTGTTTACTTTATTGAAATGCGCAGTAACGGTCACATCACTGTCGCCCATAGTAAATGATGCTTCTGTTGCGCTGGTAGGATTATTCAACGTTATACTATTTGAATTGACAGTCCAGTTCTTAAACTCATAACCACTGTCCGCATCCGCATAGAGAGGGACTTTCTGTCCCTTTCCTGCTCTACTGAAGTTTGCCGTAGCCGCGGGATCGTCCCCACCACCGTCCGATTCAACTGTGACATTATGCACATCTTTTTCAGGGTAAATACACGGAGCAATGCTTACCGAGTTTGCTGGCATCGTGAATTCCACATATTGTGATTGAGGATTATCTAAATAAACACCTTCTGTCTCCCACCCGGTAAATTGATATCCGGTTCCGAACAATTGAGGAGCAGTTAGTTTTACATAACTACCGAATTTCAATCGCGTTTTGTAAGAGCAAGGGGTATATATGGGATTAAAGCCACGAGGCGTGATGACATACATATCCCTCGGTCCGGTCAAATTAATGTCCAAATCGTAGATGTTCTCCGCCGGAACATATATAGCTTTGACGCTTACTGGGTTTTCAGGCATTGAAAATGAAATCATACTATCATTCGAATTATCCAATGTGATACCTTCTACTTCCCATCTAGAAAAAACATATTCATAATCAGGGATTTTCTCAGACAGGAAGACAGTTTGTCCAGACACTCTGGGGTAAGAGTACTCGACATTATAATTCGGAGCACCGATATATTCATGGGCAATTTTAAAATCATATGATTTGGCTGGCTCAAATACTGCCTTGATGGTCACAGGATTCGCAGGCATCGTAAAGGATACCGTTGCACTTGTCACATCAGCAATCTCTATATCATTTGACTCCCATTTGGAAAACTTATATCCGCTGTCCGGTGTCGCAGTCAGCTTTACCGCACTGCCGGATACTATACAGTTCGACGAATTTGACGACACGTGTCCCGCCCCTTCCCGGTTCACTGTCAGTTCATAGTGTTGAGTATCCAGTTTAAAAATTGCCTTAATATTTACCTCATTATCTGGCATTGTGAAGGTTGTTTCTGCATCATTTGGATTTTCAAGTGTAACGCCCTCTGCTTTCCAACTGTCAAAAACATACCCCTCAGCCGCTGTCGCATGGAGTTGAATAACCTTTCCGGAGTCTTCAAAACTGGTCGTTTCCATGCTCGTTGATCCCCCTTCTGCACTCCCTTCTCCTTCGTGACAAATTGTCAGTTTGCAGGAATTAATGATATCTCCGACAATTCTTAATTCGACGGGAGAAATGTGAAAAGCATCTTCATACGAAGCTAACGGATGAAGCACGCCTCCCTCATTTACGCAATTTTGTATATCCTCCGGTCCCATCGGATCACCGATAAAGTAATCACATCGACTGCCCATACAGTAAACAGTAGCACGATTCACACAGTTTATAGTTTTTCCGTCAATACCATGACAAGGGAAGGTCTCACCTGCAATCCCACCGGCATAGAGAACATGTGCATACTTACTCCAACAAACCACCTCTGTACCACTGCCGATATTACAGTTTTCAACAGGACTGGCATTACCACCTACGATTCCGCCGGCAGTACAGGAGTCGTCTACACTCTCAGCTACTACCCTGATTTTACCAGTAGAGCAATCCTTAACGGAAAGCGCATTCGACAATCCCACGATTCCACCGGCACCTCGTCCTGCTGTAGTGACCGTTCCGCCGAGGAAATAACACTTAGAAACATTGTTTTTATAAGAAACTCCCACAATACCTCCGGCATACCATTCGGGTGATTGGATCTCTCCCTGCGCCCAACAGTTTGAAACATCCCCGTTTGCCTGTCCTACGATACCACCGGAAAACCTGCCTGTGACGGATCCGTTTAAGAAATAGCAGCCATCTATTGTAGCAGTAGATTCAAATAAATAGCCTACCACTCCACCAACATACCGCTCGCCTTGAACTACTGTATAATAGTCTTTATATTTGTCATCATGATAGCAATTGAGAAAAGACCCTCTGCTCTGACCCGCAATTCCGCCGACACGCTCACCTGTTCCGGTTACATGTCCATAAAAACTGCAATTATCTATGGTCGCATTATTTTCACTGGTAATACCACCAACCCGTGTCCCACCACTCACGTCACCTGTTACCGTAAGGTTTTTGATATCACCTTTATTTCTGTCAAATAGTCCTATCCAGTCACCGCCGTCCTTTATATACAGATTCGAAATGGTGTGACCACCGCCATCAAAAGTACCATAAAACAAATGGTCGCCATCAGCAACAGATCCAATCGGTACCCAATTAACACTCTCTATGCTGTTTCCGACCGCGTGAGGGTAACAGACACTGCTCAAATCAATATCCGCACCAAGCCTTATATACTTGTCCTTATAATTCGTTCCCGAGTTGACCGAATCCCTGAACTTTACAAGCCGTGTGACAGTATCGATTACATACGGGTCCTGCTCTGTTCCCTGTCCTTGCGCAAACATATCGAATTCTTTTTTACCGCGGGCATGTGAAATAATCCCGTTCGTACATATCAGGCTGAGGCACAGCGCCGTTGTTATAAATCCTGCCAGGATCCGCTTGAACATCTTTTTACCTTTCATCGCTTACCCCCATTCCGGAACTCATCTTGATTGACGACTCCCATCTTTTTATGAACAGTTCCTTAGTCTAAATCGCAGCAACGGTTTTTCGAATTCTTTCCATTACGTTTTGTTCTATAATTCTAACACCCGAAAACGGCAGTGTCAAGAAAAGTGACGAATTTTCGGATAGTTTCGGAGTTTTTGATATAGAACATAATATTAAGATTCGTATTTGGAAAAGTACGCAATTCCGAACCGGAACGCCGTTCGGAAAGATGGGGTTTTCGTACGACTTCAAAAGCTCAAGATCTTTTTTTCTCTTGACATCCTGTTCATTACATGATACAGTGTAATTCCATCTTAGAACCACGATATGTTCCAGCCAAATCTACAGCTGCTAAGTATCCTGGTTGTTCATGCCCATCGGCTGACAATCGCCAACCGACGAGCATCTGAGAATCTTTTTTTCAAAACATTTCCTGAAAATGCCGTGTTTTTTTCGTGTTATTTAATTACGCTACTGTTAAAATGTCCTTGAAAACAGAATGAGGATGTGGTAACATGAAAGGAGGAGAACGATGGGGACAAACGATGCAGAGGGAAAGATATATCTCTCCAATAATAAGTATTTTGCAGACGCCTTTAACTTTTTTCTATATGGGGGCAAAGAGGTTATCAAGGAGAATGATCTAAAGGAACTCGATACGACCGGCATGGTAGCACCATTTGCCAACGAAGTGAGAGCGCCAATGCAACGATACAGGGATATATTCCGTATATGGAATGCCATGAAGGATGACAATGCGATTTACATCCTTTTGGGTGCTGAACTACAGGACAAGGTACACTACGGAATACCAGTCAAGGATGGTCTGTATGACATGATTGGGTATTCCAAACAAATAGAGGAAATCCGTAGGTCGTATAGGAAAAAGAAGGGCGATAGAAAAACTGACAACGGCGAAATATCTGTCGATGATGGGGTATTGAAAGTCAAAATGACCAGCGCGGAATTCCTGTCCGGTTTGCGAAAGGGTGATAAACTGATTCCTATCATCACATTGGTGGTCTATCTCGGTGATAAGGAGTGGGACGGCCCCAAGTCTCTACATGACATGCTGGATTTTAAAGACAACACGCTTCGCCGATTTGTTCCGGATTACAAGATCAACTTACTATCGCCTAAAGATTTGAACGACGACGATTTTAAGCTATTTCACACAAGCTTTGGGTTTGCCATGAAGATGTTGAAATACAGGAATAACCTGGCTGAGAAAGTCATTTCGGAGAACGGACATACTAAAGTGGACAGGGAAACTGCAGTATTTTTGAACAACGTAGCAAATTTGGAATTGGAATTTGATGAAGAAGAAGGAGGAATTGACATGGAAGGTGCATTGGATAAGTGCTATCAAAGAGAAAAAGTCAAGGGTGCGATCCTCGTTTTAAAAAACGATGGTGCCTCCGATGACACGATAATTGAAAAAGTATCAAAAAGCCTTGGCGTTAACGGAGACTATGTCCGCGATCTCCTTACCCCTAAAAATAATGCTTAAGTGGTTCCATTCCAATACGAGTAAGTAAGGAGAATCATTATGGATCAGACACTCACGCTTCCCCTCACACGGGATGTGATCACACAGATTCATGCCGGGGATTGCTGCACGCTCACCGGCACGCTCTATACGGCGCGGGACGCGGCACATAAACGAATGATTGAGACGATCGCCGGGGCACTGGACATGCCGGTTGAGGAGCTGCTGGAGATGGCCAACAGTCAGACAGGCAGTTCCAAGGACAACCCAGTGGCAGACACATCCATATCCAATTCGAGATTATCCGATGAGCAGATAGAAAAAGCACGGCAGGCGCTCCCGTTTGACATCGTCGAGCAAACCATCTATTATCTCGGTCCGACGCCCGCCCGCGAGGGACAGGTGATCGGCTCGGCCGGTCCGACCACCAGTACGCGAATGGACCGCTATACGCCGATCCTGTTAGATCTCGGACTCGCCGGAATGATCGGCAAAGGGCGTCGCAGTGCGGAGGTAATCGCGGCTATGCAGCGAAACACCGCTGTATATTTTGCGGCTACCGGCGGCGCGGGTGCGCTCCTGTCAAAATGCATAAAAAGCGCCGAGGTCATCGCATACGACGATCTCGGCACCGAAGCTATTCGAAAACTCTATGTGGAGAACCTGCCGGTCATCGCCGTGATTGACTGCAATGGCAATAACCAGTATGACCTGACTCATTAATCCGATTTTCCACTCTGCTACTCTGTCGTTCCGATACACGTGGCGTAGGAACACGGAAAACTACTCAAACAATAATCTCTCATCCCTTCATCCAACTAATAAGGCGTGACTCGCGATCCTTGTCATCGACATACATGTGGATGGACTCGAGATATCCGAAATAATCCCCTTTATTCACACCCGGATTCAGCGCGAGTCCGATAGCGCGCTCGAGCGTGGTCATCATGACGCCTCCGAAACGGCTGAGCGAATAGAAATACGGGCACGGCACGAGAATATTTTTGTCGGAGATCGGAACATATCTCAGCGGCTCGATAACGATATCATCATAGCAGAGACGATATGCAACCGGCTTTCCGATTTTCTGCTCGTAGGCGCCCTCGAGCTTTTTATCCATCGCAGGAAGTCCCGGCTCCTCCTTGTCCGTTTTGACGAGCGAGATGTGGATGTCGTTTTTGTTCAACAGCCTCCCCATCCCGGATGTGTACAGCCAGTCATCCGACGTGGCCTCTAACAACGGTGTAATCACTTTTTCATATGGCATTTCATATACCTCCTTTTATGTGGTAAGCCGGTTGGCTTATTTGATTCAGCATTCACAAATACTACAATAATTCCACGAACTAACAATTGTGGGTAAATCTATATCCTTCAATCATTCTGCTCCCAATAATGTTTCAACATGTCATATCAAATACATCGATTCCTATACTATCACAAACTGACAATTATGTCAATCAGACTGTTGACTTTTCAAATCATATATGGTATAGTAATGGAAGAGATATGGAGGGTACGTGGCATAATTTTGGATAAAATCCGGAATTCATATTTAGATTGTCTGTGCTGAAACAGTCGGAGGTGATGTGGGATGACCATAGAGGAAATGATTAAAAAAAAGAATGAGATGTGTCTGTCGTGCGAGGATATAGCGAAACGCAGCGGCGTTCCGGTCAGCACGGTTATGAAAATTTTCAGCGGAACGACCAAACGTCCACGATATGATACCATGCAGAAGCTTGCATCTGTTTTCTCACAGGGAGGTTATTCCGCAAATCATTCACAAAACGCCGGTAATCATTCTTCCGACATAGTTAGTTATTCTTCAAGGTATGCAGAGAACATGAGGAAATCTGTTTCAAATCATTCACCGGATAGCAAAGCCGGTTCACTTGCTGTTCGGGAAGTTTCTGCGCGCCAATATGGATACGCGGAAGAATCAGATGAGAATATTGAAAACCTCGGCTATGATTATTCACCTCATTATTATGACCGGCAGGGAACATACACTATCGATGATTATTTAGCTTTGCCTGACGACCGGAGAGCTGAACTCATTGATGGTGTCATATATGACATGGCCGCACCGACCAATCTGCATCAATTGATCACAGCTGAGATACATTTTCAGATAATGAATTATATTCGTAAAAAGGGCGGCGACTGCATCCCTATTATCTCTCCATCAGATGTACGGCTGGACGGGATTGATGACGACAGAACCATGATCCAGCCGGATGTTTATATCGTCTGTGACAGGGACAAGGTAGATAAAAAGAGAACCAACGGCGCACCGGATTTTGTTTTGGAGGTACTATCTCCGTCAACCAGGAAAAAAGACATGACCAAAAAACTCCAGAAGTATTCTGACGCCGGTGTCCGAGAGTATTGGATCATCGATCCTGATGACGGCAGAGTAATCACCTATGACCTGGAGCATGATTGCCGTGTTGCTATATACACATTCCACGACAAAGTACCGGTGATGATATATGACGGAGACCTGGAAATAGATTTTCCTGCCATGCCTGATTTTATCCTGAAATATTATACTCCAGAAAATCAATAAAACACAAAACCGAGCCGTACTCGACCGACTCGGTTTTATTCTATATTATCTGTTTCAAATCTAAGGATACACTGATTTAATCAACGTTTCCCAAAATCACATTCAGAATCTCCGCTGCATCGGCTTCCTTTTCCATCAGGGGAAGTGCACGTTCCGAATCACGGGTTATGATTGTTATAACATTGGTGTCACCGCCGAAACCGGCGCCCTCCGTACGGAGATTATTCGCGACTATCATGTCAACTTTCTTTTTCTCGAGTTTTTGTTTGGCTCGATTGATCAGATCCTCTGTTTCCATTGCAAAGCCGCAGATAAACTGTCCCTCCCGTTTGTTCTGTCCCAGCCAGGCTAGGATGTCGGTTGTTTGTTTTAATTCCAGATGGATTGACTCCGATTCGACGGACGTGGGTTCTGTCTGACAGTCTGTTTTGCCTGATGATGTCGTTTCGGCATACGAGGATGTCTCGCCTATTACTGCGGTCTTTTTGATTTTCTGCTCCGATACACAGGCAGGTGTGAAATCCGCAACGGCGGCTGCCTTTATGATGATGTCCTGATCGGCATAGTTGTTTTTAACTGCGTCGAACATATCCGCTGCCGTTTCCACATGGATCACCTTCATCCGGATCGGATCCGGAAGCTCCACCGGGCCTGCTATCAGCGTTACATCAGCACCACGGCGCATGGCAACCTGAGCCAGGGCATAACCCATTTTCCCTGTCGAATGGTTTGTTATGTAACGTACAGGGTCAATCGGCTCGCATGTTGGGCCGGCTGTTACCAATACTTTTTTCCCCGTCATGTCCTTCTCATATTGCGCAGCAAAGTAAATATGTTCCAGCAGAATCTCCGGCGACGGGAGTTTCCCTCGTCCGTCCGTACCACAGGCGAGATGTCCCGTGGCAGGATCTATAATATCGTAATCATATTTTTTCAGTTTCTCGAGATTGTCCTGAACAACCGGTGAATCAAACATGTCCGTATTCATTGCCGGTGCAATCAGTTTCGGACAATGGCACGCAATCGCCGTAGTTGTCAGCATATCATCCGCAATTCCGTTCGCGAGTTTCCCTATCACGTTCGCTGTCGCCGGCGCGATCAGCATGGCATCCGCTCGTTTAGCCAGTGCGACATGCTCAATATTAAAATCAAAATTCCGGTCAAACGTATCCACGATACACTTGTGATTGGTCAATGTTTCAAAGGTGATCGGATGGATAAACTTCGTCGCGTTTTCCGTCATCAAAACAAACACATCTGCCCCTTGTTTCACCAGGGCACTTGCGACATCCGCCATTTTATAGGCTGCGATAGAACCGGTTATTCCGAGTATTATTGTTTTGTTATCTAACATCTATATCCTCCAAGGAAGCTTTAATCACCAGCGTTCCCGCGCGAGCGGCGCGAGTTTTCTCACAGCGAGACGACGAAGGAGCGAGTCGTGAGAAAAGCTCGCATCAGCGCTCGCGCTAAGTTAGCTCCGATTGCGTCCGGCGCTATGTCATGGAAATTCATTCCGACTTAGTCGAATTTACCACGCCGATAAACACCGGAATGCCCGTATCCGTATGTACAATCGCATAGATAAACGGGCGATCAAGGAAGATATTTATCTCCTTTTTCAACGCCGGATCTACCGATGTGGCATCCGACATTCCGATGTCAGTTACTGCAGCTGCCTTGGTTCCGTTTTCATCCAGCTCAATATGTGTTTTATGGGTTACCTTTCCGATGTAGAGCGCACCGCTTTTTGTATCAGCCATTCCTTTGAAATCCGCTCCCTCAGAAAAAGCTTCCCTAATCCCCATTTCCTTCAACGGGTTGTTTAACTCAGTTGTATAGTCGTAGCTGAATTTCGGCAACTTGGTATGTACATCATATAATCCTGATGACCATGAGTTATAAAAAGCTTTATACTTGGCACCGTTAAAATCCTTCAGGTATTTCTCAACACCGACATCCTTGTTGGGCAGGATCGTCAGCAGTGCATAATCGCCTCCGTTATAATACCTCACGAAACCGACCGCCTGATCATCATACTTGTATGAACCAATGGTGTCACACAGCATGGTTGCTTTTTCTTTTTCTCCCTTGGCATTTGTAAAATCCTGGTCCTCTGCAATCTGGAATTTCTCATAGGGCTGAGCCCACGCGCCGTCAAACGCGAGCGCGTTGATCAGGTGCATTACATCATCCTCCGGCGGCGGATCCTGCATCAGAACAGGTATCATTCCGAAGGTGTGCAGATTTACCCAGGCGTTAACCTGATCTGCCATAGCGGCATCAAAGGGGAGAACAAATGACTCCGCGTTGTACCACTCCTTGCAGGAATCGAGGAACTCCTGTTTAACCTGAATCCTGTCAGCATCGTCGCGGATCCAGATAGAGTTTGCGATATGGAATTTAACCCTGTCGGAGTAAATCAGTTTCGCACTCAGGTCAGAGAGGTTTTTGCGGAAAGCTTCAAAACCGACTTTTCCGCACATGACATTTGACAGTTCGGCCAGGTTCGTAGTGCCTGCTCCGTTCGTTGCCATCATCATATCTGTGAGTACAGAATAGGGAGAGATCATGACATTTTCTCCCTGCGCGATTGCCTCTGCTGCCGATGCGCGAAACAGTCCCACCGAAAAATCCATAGTCTGGGTTATGAAATCATCACTTATCTCTGCGTCCTTGTCACCGGTAAATTTCGGATCAACGTCAGGCACATATGTCGGCTCGGGTGAAGGTCCGATTACTCCTCTCATAACATTGACACGGCATGAGAGTTTTTTTATGGGTTTGTATTGTTGCTTTTTCTGTGCCTTCACCGTTACGGAGATTAATGCAGTCCCCTCTTTTTTTGCTTTTATATTTCCTTTTTTTGTCACGACAGCAACTGACGTGTTATTGGATTTGTAAATTGTTTTTGCCGTCGCAGGGGCATTTTTTACGTTTAATTTAAAACTGCTGCCCTCATATAGAGTTACGGTTTTTTTGTTCAGTTTAATTGATCCCTTTGCATCGGACACTGTAGTTGTCATCGGCAAAACAAGCGCCAATGAGAGAATGACAGCGGATGCTTTTTTCATAGATGCTTTCATGGCATACCTCCTTTAATCTTGTATGATTATCTGACTGAATTCGTCCGATTCCCGCTCCTTTCTGTTGCAAATAGTTACGACTTCGTATATAATAGATCTGTCAGCGATTAATGTACAATATTAGTATGACAAAAATGTATCAGAATAACAAATAGCAGAAGGAGTCAAAATATATGAATCATTCAGAAAAAGCCCGTCAGCTTTTTTTAGAAGGTTATAATTGTTCACAGGCCGTACTCTGCGCGTTTGATGATGTGACAGGACTGGATCGGGAAACCTCCGCCAAACTTGCCTCGTCATTCGGTGGCGGCATGGGACGCATGCGAGAGGTATGCGGTTGTGTCAGTGGTGCCCTCATGGTGCTCGGTCTCGTTCACGGCTATGATGATCCGGAGAATCATGAGGCAAAAAAAGAGCATTATGCCCTAGTCCAGAGATTTGCCGCGCGGTTCCGTGAACAGAACGGATCCATCATCTGTCGCGAACTCCTCGCCGGCGTAACGACCACACCCGGCGGTGAGCCTGAGGCACGCACAGATGCTTACTACAAAAAACGCCCCTGTCCGGACTTGGTCGCCTGCGCCGCGAATCTGTTAGAGGATTTTGTGTGATGGCAGACACAGATTTGATATTCGCGTTGCCACAACGCCACTATGCTCCGGAATGAGGATTAGTGTAAAATGCTCACGCGTTTGCTGCCTCACGGACAGCGCGGGCCAGCTGGTCGCCGCATGAGGTGCCACGTCCGCCGCAGTTAATGCCTCCGAGCAGCGCCTCAATCTCATCGACAGTTTTGCCGTCCACCAGCCTCGACACGGCCTGCAGATTTCCGTTACAACCACCGGTGTAGCGGACATTGGTTATGATATTGTCGTTGATATCAAAATCGATTTTGGTAGAGCAGGTGCCCCTGGTTTGATAGGTGTAGGTCATGGTTTTATCCTCCAAAACAATCTATGCATTGAACAGTTTGAATGAATTATCATAAAAAGCATTTGACATTATTTTCAAAATGATGTAGAATAATTATAAGGAGTCACCGATAGAGGCGGCTACCTGGTTTTTGTTTCTAAAGAAAGCAACCTAACCTTCGAGCGGCGGGTTGCTTTCTTGCTTTTTATCTTTGCGGATGTCATAGATCAGCCTCGCCACAACGGCACCCGCGTTGATCAGAGACGCAATAACACCCAGAAGAACTATCACAAGTCCACTTTTTCTCCTTCGCTGTACTTTCCTCATTGCATCACCTCCTTAAGGATGCCGGAAGCCCGTATGAAGTCATACGTTGAAGGTAACCGCCTTTTTCACATATCGGTGACATGGATCCATCATAGCACAAGAAATTCCGCTTGTCAATAGTCATATACAAGATATTGTGTGTGATAGAATACTTTGATTAACGTATTTCTCCGTGCTTCTCGCGGTTGTCCAATGAAACAATGTGGTTATCGTCATCCACGAACACAACACGAGGCGCGTGGGTTTTCACCTCGTCCTGTGTCAGCTCGCAATAACACATAATGATCACCTTGTCACCGACGCTGACCTCGCGGGCGGCAGCTCCGTTCAGGCAAACCATTCCACTATCCGGCTCGCCGGTGATGACATAGGTCTCAAAACGGTTGCCGTTGTTGACGTCCACGACCTGGACTTTTTCATATTCAAGTATCCCCGCTGCCTCCATCAGCACCGGATCGATCGTGATGGAACCGACATAGTCGAGTTCCGCCTGCACGACGGTCGCGCGATGGATCTTGCCCTTCAACATATGTAATAACATGTTCTTTCTCCTCTAATCTTGTATGATTATCTGACTGAACCCGTCCGGTTGCCGCAACTTCGAACGGTATCCATTCCTCAATTATTATAAAGCTGTAACACTAATGGATCATTGCTCATGCCACCCTGAAAGACAAATATATCATTATCTATCAATCTCGTAGATCCGATATATACGGCTATAGCAACCAATACCCTTCCCCGAATCTGATCAATCGGCTCTATATTGTCAAAGTCAACTATCTCCACATAATCAACCCGCGCCAGTGGTTCAGATTCGATTATCCCACGGATGGCCTCACGGATAACATCGACATTTTTCTCTCCTCCGCGAATCATTACCGCCCCCTTGTCCAGTGCTTTGCGAAGGATCGGCGCAGCGGCGCGTTCCTCCGGCGATAGATAAGTGTTGCGGGAGCTCTTGGCCAGACCGTCCTCCTCGCGGATGATCGGGCATGCGACAATCTCCAGATCAAAATTGAGATCGCGCACCATGCGACGGATCACAGCAAGCTGCTGGGCGTCCTTCTGTCCGAAATAGGCACGATCCGGTCCCACGATATGGAACAGCTTGCTGCATACCGTACATACGCCGCGGAAATGCGTCGGACGTGTTTTGCCACACAGGTTTTTCGTGACGCGGTCCATGTCGACGAAGGTGCAAAAATCCTCCGCATACATATCGGACGGTTCCGGATGAAAAATGAGATCGGCACCGGTCTCCTCGCACAATGCCGCATCGCGGTCGAGGTCACGCGGATAGGTGGCGAGATCCTCGTTCGGGCCGAACTGGATTGGATTGACAAACACACTCACAACCGTTTTATCATTTTGCTCCACTGACTTTTTGATCAAACTCTGATGTCCCTCGTGCAGATACCCCATTGTCGGTACCAGCCCGACGGTCAGACCCTCGCGCCTCCATTCCTTTACCTGTTCCCTGATTTTTGCAGGATCTGATATGATAGGTATATTCATTTTGTTAAACTCCCTTCTGATATGCAGGGAATCTGTTGAGATTCCCGGATTTCTTAATATAACTTATCTATGATTTCATCATCAATCCCAAACGTATGCTGTTCACTCGGAAACGCACCGCTCCCTACCTCATCGATGTAACTGCGTATTGCCTCCTTCATGATATCGCCGACCTGCGCGTATTGCTTGACAAATTTCGGAACAAAATCCGAGAACATACCCAGCATGTCGGCATATACCAATACCTGCCCGTCACAGCCGTCACCGGCACCTATCCCGATCGTCGGAATGTGTATTTTTTCGGTTACCAAAGATGCCAGCCTGGCCGGCACACACTCCATCACTACCGCGAATGCACCCGCCTCCTCAACTGCCTGCGCCTCCTCGATCAGGAGTCTCGCGGCATTTTCGGTTTTAGCCTGCACCTTGAATCCGCCGAACGCATTGACGGATTGCGGCGTCATGCCAATGTGCGCACACACTGGGATGCCCGATTCGACCATGGCGCGGATCTGCGGACAGACACGATGACCACCCTCGAGCTTCACGGCATCAGCGTCGCCCTCCTTCATCAGGCGTCCCGCGTTTTTTAACGCTTCCTCTACCGAAACCTGATAAGACATGAATGGCATATCGATGATCAGTAGCGCGTTTTTCGTTCCGCGCGATACAGCCGCACCGTGATGGATCATGTCCTCCATTGTGACCGGGATCGTGTCCTCATAGCCTAGCATAACATTGCCGAGTGAGTCACCGACGAGAATGGAGTTCACTCCTGCCTCGTCAAGCAATTTGGCAGTAGAGTAGTCATATGCAGTCAGCATAGTGAGTTTTTTCCCCTCTGCCTTCGCCTGGGCAAAGGTTAATACCGTGTTTTTCTTTCCCATTGTTTCCTCGCTTTCCGGTAGGCACCATCGGCAGGTCATGTTGCTTCCCTACCATTTCTGTAAGGTTGCCTCCTGTGTTTTTGAGGTCAGGAACTGCCTACTATTCAAAATAGCCTACAGTTTCTTCTGTTCAATTAGTTTCCGCATCCCATCATGGACCTGCTCCGATTCATTGCGTCAACAGTTTTCGCATCTCATCATACGACCGCTCCGGATGCTTTTTCTCGGAGATAGAGATCAGTCTCATCGCAAGCGGTTTGTAGATCGCTCGCTCTTCGTCCGTTAAATCCTGCAGGTGATGTCTGACTGTATCGACATCTCCGCGCTCAATCGGTCCGGTCAATGCATCCTCCGGTGAAGTCTTTAACATCGCCGAAACGTTGTTCTGTATCAACGGCGTCAACAGTAATACCGCACCTTCTCTGCTAAATCCACAGTCCGTCAACATGGACAGGCTCATATCATAGAGCGCGATCATGTGGTTGCTGGCGATACTCGCTGCCGCGTGATAGCGAACCTTGTCCTCCGGACTTATCACGGTAATCGTATGACCCAGCCCCCTGAATAACGTGCATAAAAAGTCAACGGCCTGCTCATCACCCTCAACCGTAAACGGAACGGTATTCAATTTCAAATAATCGGATTCTATATCGCTGAACGCGTACATCGGATGGATCGAGGCGCCGTATGCTCCTGCCTCATCGATCCCTGAAAACAGATTTGATGATAATGACCCACTGAACATCCCGATTACTTTTCCGTTGATATTCATTGGTTTGATCTTGTTCCACACCGTGGCGATCACATCGTCCGGTGTCGCGATGAAGATCACATCGCCTGCGGCAATCACACCCTGTTCACTCGTGAATGCCTGTGAGTCTGTAAAAGTCGCGGCTTCGTCCGCGCTCTGAGGACTCGTGTCATAGTATCCCACCACCGGTATGCCCCGCTCCAACAGGTATTTCCCTATCGAGACGGCAACCCTTCCGGCGCCGATGAACCCTATTTTTTTCATGGCCACCTCCACTGCTTCGCTACGCTACGCATCAGGTGGGCATCATCATCTGATCCGATGCAGTCCGATTATTCAGTACCGCTCGTACAGAGAGAGTTTATCAGAAATATGCGTGTTTGTCAAGAACAATAATCATACCTAAAATGCCTGTCGTTACTGTTCACGCCATGACCACAAAAGCCCCGCGGGGATCCACGAGGCTAAGGGGTGCTTCAATAGAGATGGCAGATTATCTGCCACCTATGTCATATTGAAGCGCTGGGTAAGGGCATCAAATATGTTTTCCCCTTC
>JAGABX010000148.1 GCA_017614395.1 Eubacterium sp. | reverse complement strand
TTCCCCGGTCGAACCAGCGTCTCCCATATATCATTTCCCATACGTTTCAGGAGAAATATCTCAGCATGCGCACCGGTATCAGCCTTGACTCCGAGAAGTCTGGCGGGAATCACACGCGTATTATTCCGCACCAGGCAGTCACCCGGTCTCAGATAGTCACATATTTCACGGAAATGCCGATGCGATACCGACTGTTCCTGCCTGTTCAGAACCATCAGTCTCGATGCGCTTCTGTCCTCCAACGGATCCTGCGCTATCAGCTCCTCAGGTAATTCATAATAAAAATCGCTTGTTTTCATATCCGTATCCGCTCTTTCACAGTCTCAAAAATTCCGATACATTACGATAGCAAAAAGTCCCACAAAAGTCAAGATTCCGTTGACACAAAATGAATAATGTATTACAATGAGACTATATTCATTGATCTGAAAACGCCCTTATGGACAGGACTATCTAAACATATCCAAACGGGCCTATACATCTGAGAACAGGGGTGCATATGGCAGGACATATCTACGGAGCGATAAACCTGGGCTCCAGTGAGCTCGCTCTCAAAATCTACGAAATCAGTAAAAAGAACGGCATCACGGAATTAACTCATGTACGGAAAAAGTATTCGATCGGTTCGGAAACCTACTCCACAGGCGTTGTTTCCTATCGAAGCATGACCGAAATCTGCTCCACGCTGAATGATTTCACGCGGATAATGGAGGAATTCGGCGTTGATTCGTCCGATGTTTACGCCACCAGCGGCATCCGCGAGGCTGAAAACATGCTTGTGCTGCTCGATCAGATCCGTATCCAGACCGGCTACCCGGTACGGACTCTTTCAAACTCCGAAGCCAGATTCCTGTATTACAAAGCATTGGCGATGTCTGAAACCCGTCTTTTTACCATTACGGAGGAAGGCACTCTCACGGTCGATGTAGGCGCCGGTTCAATGCAGTTGTCTATATTTGACAAGGGCAAGCTCCTCACCTCGCAGAATTTTCTTCTCGGCGCTTCACGTATCCAGGAGTTACTGCAGGTCATGGAGGATGATACCTTTGATTATAACAGTCTGATCGACGAATACATTGAGAAGGACATCGTATCCTTTTTCAAATTCAACCTTCACGGGGTCACCATCAAAAATATCATTGCTGTCGGTGGAATGATCCCCGACGCATATCACTATATGCGCGAACGAAAAGCCGAATTCGACGGTTTTGTAAAAAGCAAAACAATCAGTAAAGTTAAATCATCTCTTACCGGTTTGTCTGCAGATACATCCAAACTCGTCCTTCCTACGATCACTATTCTTCGAAAACTATCCGAAATGACAAATTGTGATAAATTAATTTTGACACCTATAGACCTGTGCGACGCCATGGTTGCGGAGTTCGCCGAAAAACGTCTGAAGATGTCATCCGGTCACGATTTCACTGAAGATATCATAACTTCAGCTAAAACGCTTGCAATCAAATATCAGTGCGATATGGAACACATAGAGACAATCGAAGGTCTTGCCCTGCAGATATTCGACAGAATAAAACGTCTGCATGGTTTGGGCAAACGGGAACGTCTCCTGTTGCGGCTCGGCGTCATGCTTCACAGTATAGGCTCGTTCATCAGCGATCTGCACTCCCGCGAAAACTCCTATCACATCCTGATGACTACCGAGCTGATCGGAATATCCGATACGGAGAGACTGATGATCGCGAATATGATCAGGTACAACGACGACCGTTTCCCCGATTATCTGTCGCTCGGCGATGACATCTCACGTGAGCAGTACATCACGGTCGTAAAACTCAACGCGATACTGAAAACCGCCAATGTCCTTGACAAGAGCAACCGCCACAAAATTAAAAACGTGGGAGTTTCATTGGAGGGCGATGTTCTGACACTGACAGCCGACACGATGGCGGATATCACGTTGGAAAAGGGTCTGTTCCACGACAAAGCAAACTCATTCGAAGAGGTATTCGGCATACGTCCCAAACTGGTACAGAAAAAGTCGGGCCGGAATTAAACTGAGAAACCATTATAAAAATCAGATCTTAAAAAGAAGCACTTGAAACAACAATATCAAAACAAGCGAAAATACAAGGAGCGAAAACATGACAGATACGGTACTTAGCGATTCGGAAAAATTCATCAATCGTGAATTGTCCTGGCTGGATTTTGATGACAGAATCCTGAACGAAGCCAAAGATTCATCCATTCCTCTCATGGAACGCCTGAAATTCCTCAGCATTACCGCGTCCAATTTGGATGAGTTCTTCATGGTACGTGTAGCCTCATTGAAGGATCAGGTAAACGCCGGTTACAAAGGACGTGATATCGCAGGCATGACCGCACTGGAACAGATTGAGGCCATCCAGAACTATACGCATGATTTTACCGATCGCCAGTATACAACCTACAATCGTTCTCTGATTCCTCTCCTGTTGAACAGCGGGTTGAAAATAATATCCCACTTTGAAGATCTGACGGAGGAACAGTCCGAATACGTGGATAAATACTTCCGTTCCGAGGTTTTTCCTGTCCTGACGCCTATGGCCGTGGATTCCTCGAGACCGTTCCCTCTGATCCGAAATAAATCACTCAACATCGGGGCGCTCCTGCAGGATAAATCGGATAAAAACACTGTGGATTTTGCCACTGTTCAGGTGCCCGGCGGATTGCCGCGCGTTGTCACGATACCTACCGACGAGGATCAATGCACAACCGTAATACTCCTGGAACAGATAATAGAGAAAAACATCAGCAGACTTTTTACCGGATACAAGGTGCTCTGTGCCACTCCATATCGCGTGATGAGAAATGCCGACCTGCCTTTTGACGAGGATGAGGCTGCCGATCTGTTGATTGAAATAGAAAAACAGCTGCGTCGACGCCAGTGGGGTGAACCTATCCGGCTGGAGGTCGAATCCGGAATTGACAAACAGCTGCTGAAGGTATTGAAGCGGGAACTGCCCATCCATGAGGAGGCAGTATACCGTATCCGCGGTCCGTTGGATCTGACCTTTTTGATGAAGGTCTATCTGCTTGATGGTTTCGATGACCTGAAGGACAAACCGTTTACTCCTCAACAGCCGAAGTATCTCGAACCGGATCGGGATCTTTTTGAACAGATCCGTGAACATGATATATTACTCCATCACCCGTACGAAACGTTCGATCCGGTCGTGAAATTCATAGCAAAGGCCGCATCCGATCCCGATGTACTGGCGATCAAACAGACTCTGTATCGCGTCAGCTCACACTCACCTATCATCGCTTCTCTTGCCGCTGCCGCTGAAAACGGAAAGCAGGTTTCGGTACTGGTTGAGTTGAAAGCGCGTTTTGACGAGGAAAACAACATCGTTTGGGCGAGAAAGCTTGAGGAAGCCGGTTGCCATGTAATTTACGGTCTCGTCGGATTGAAAACCCACTCCAAGATCACTTTGGTGGTTCGTCGCGAGGAGGATGGCATACGCCGTTATGTGCACCTAGGAACCGGCAACTACAATGATTCAACTGCCAAGCTCTATACCGACATGGGATTGCTCACCTGCAAACGCAGCTACGGTGAGGACGCAACTGCAGTATTCAACATGCTCTCCGGTTATTCGGAACCTATGGCATGGAACAAACTCTCCCTCGCTCCTCAATGGCTTCGCAAAAAATTCCTTGATCTGATCCGGCGCGAGGAGCATACCGCAACTAAAAAACGTCCCGCACGCATCATAGCAAAAATGAACTCGCTCTGTGACAAAGAGGTCATCGAGGCACTGTATTCCGCATCCGCTGCAGGAGTTCAGATTGACCTGATCGTACGTGGAATATGCTGCCTGAGAGCAGGTGTCCCCGGACTCAGCGATAACATCCAGGTTCGCTCTATAGTCGGAACATTTCTCGAGCACTCCCGCATATTCTATTTTGAGAACAGCGGCGAGCCGGAAATCTATATGGGAAGCGCCGACTGGATGCCGAGAAACCTTGACAAACGTGTTGAAATACTGTTCCCTGTCGAGGATCCCGTCCTGAAAAAGGATATCATCGAGCTGTTGAACATCCAGTTAAATGATACAAAAAAAGCCCGGTTTATGCAACCGGACGGTCATTACGAGAAACTGGATATGCGCGGCAAAAAGCCGGTCAGTGCGCAGGAAACCTTCCAGGCAATGGCTATGAAAAACAAAAAATAAAGCATTTTTATCTCCGCTCGGGGCACGTTCACGCCCTCCTCGTTCCTCGTCGGGCTCCACTTCGGGAGAATGCCCCTCGCAAAGATAAAAATGCTAGTTTATTTGTTACTTACCTATTGCCTGCCTGGCAAGTTTGTCGGCGTGGTCGTTCCACGTATCACCGGAATGCCCCTCGACCTTGACAAAATGAATATCGATGCCTATGAGGCGCATCTGCTGATAGTACTCCTTGTACACGCGGGTGCCCTCTTTTTTTGTTTTCCATGCTCCGGTACACCAATCGGAAATACCCTGATAATCATGGTAGATGACGAGCCGATTCAACCCTCTTCTCTTCGTCTCGCGCATAGCGATCATGGATGCCATAACCTCACCGGAGACATTCCTCATCGTTGCAGCATCGGGATTACTGCCTTTTTCTGAAAACTCAGTCAATTCTCCGTTACAGAAAAAAGCCACCCCGGCACCATACTCGCCTGTCTCGTTATTAAAACTCCCATCCACATAGGCGATTGCCTCGCCCTGTCCCGTTACAGGATAATCTGCCATACTGTCTCCTTATGTTCTCTCAGCCGGCATCCGACGACCAAAAACTACGCCACCGCTGCCCCACTGATAAAGAAGTACAGGAGCACAGCGATACCCAATATGATTCGATAGACACCGAAAGCCTTGAAATCATGCTTGCGGATGTATCCCATCAGGAATTTGATGGCAAAAAGTGATACGAAAAAAGCAACGAGCATACCGACCGCCAATGTGATATACCCCATCATGTCAAAATGCAAGCCATGTTTTACTACCTTCAGCAGGCTCGCGCCGAACATTACCGGAATAGCCAGATAGAAAGTAAACTCCGCCGCGGCGCTGCGCGCGATTCCGAGCAACAACGCGCCTATGATAGTTGCTCCGGAACGTGATGTTCCCGGCACCACCGCTGCCAGCACCTGAAAAATACCGATGATGATCGCGGATGTGTAGCCTATATCCGTCACGGTTTTGATAATAGGATTGCGCCCCTTGTTCCACAGCTCCACAATTATGAACAGAATACCGTATATGATTAGCGCACCCGCAACGACAAACGCGTTATAAAACATCTCATCGATCATATCGTCAAGAGTAAAACCGACGATTGCTGCGGGGATACTGGCAACCGCTATCTTGAACCACAGTTGCATGATGTCCCATTTTACAACAGACTCCCCCCGACTCCTTTTTACAAACCTGAACGGCCAGAGTTTAGACCAATACAGCACAACCACCGCCATGATAGCGCCTAACTGTACTACAACGAGGAACATTTCCTGGAACTCGCTGTCAGAAAAATACAAAAACTGATTGACCAGAATCATATGGCCTGTGGAACTCACGGGCAACCATTCCGTGATACCCTCCACGATACCCAACACAACAGCCACCAAGATGTCAAAACCGCCCATTATCAAAAACCACCCTTTCTCGAATGAATATCTATACTTTACCACAAACACAGAAATTTTTCAAGAACAATTGCCAAAATCATTTTAATATGATATAATTGTTTATGTATGTGCAGAATTCAATGCTCCGATTAAGTTCGGTTGCAACTTATCTGCCGGGTTTTACGTTTTGCAGCGCTGTCATGATTGTATTAACTGATAGAATGGATGATCGTGATGAAAAAGTTCCTGAAAAAATATATCGATCCGATGGTCCCTCTTTGGGCAATTCCTCCGTTGGTGATATGCTTTATCGTAAATTGCGCAATCTATTGGCTGACAATGCTCCTTTGCGGTGATCTGTACCACTACGACCTTACGTTGGATATCGACCGGAGAGTTCCATTGGTAACGGAATGGGTATTCGTATACCTGGGTTACTGCTATGTATTCTGGTTTTTCAGCTACTGCTATGTTGCGAAGGTTCACCGGAAAAGGCCTATCCAGCTTTTCCGATTCGTGATAGCCGACGTTATGAGCAGGCTTATTTGCATGATATTTTTTATTTTCCTGCCCACGACCAATGTGCGACCGGAAATTGTCGGAACAGACATCAGCGACAAATTAACACGTTTTCTGTACACGATCGATCAACCGACAAACCTTTTCCCTTCTATCCATTGTCTGGTCAGCTGGCTGTGTTTTATCGGAATACGTCGTGCAAAAAATGTCCCGTTGTGGTTTAAGTTCTTTTCCGCAATATCGGCAGTGGTAATCATGATCAGCACTCAATTCTTAAAACAGCATTATATTGCTGATGTTATTTCAGGTGTGGCGCTTGCGGAACTGTGCTACTGGATTTCCGGACATATGTGGCTGCCGGTCAGAATTCGTAAGATCTACGAAAACTTCATCATAAAGCATTTTCATGTGAAAAAGTTGGAGTAATACCTTATGTCACCATATAAAAAACAGCTTTTTTGCTTAAATGCAATTTGAAAGGTTTGCCTTTAGAAATGAAGAAAATCAACAAAAATGTATGGAATTTCCTTTTTCTGGCAATTCTTCTCGGTCTGACCGTATGGCTGATCTTCAAGGATCAGGATCTCGGACAGATCTTTGATTTGCTTGCCGAAATATCACCGGTATTTTTGCTGATATGCTTTTTCCTGGTCATTTTTTTCGTATGCAGCGAGTCGGTGATCATAAAATATCTGCTGAGCACGGTCAATATCAAGGTTCCGTTGATTAATTGCATCCGCTATTCGTTCGTGGGCTTTTTTTACAGTTGTATCACTCCCTCGGCTTCAGGCGGACAGCCGATGCAGATTTTCTACATGAAACGCCAGAACATTGACATTCCGACTGCAACGATCATTTTAATGGTAGTAACCATAGAATACAAATTTGTGTTGGTTGCGCTAGGACTCGGTTTAGTCATTTTCGGACAGGGTCTGTTAGCAACTGTCGACTCCGAGGTTATTTTCTTCCTTTATGTCGGAATTGTGCTGAATGTGTTTTGTGTCGCAATCATGAGCATACTTGTTTTCATGCCGGGAACAGCAAAATGGGGAATCATCAAGGGTTACAATTTCCTGAAACGAATCCATCTCATGAAGGAAAAAAACAATCGCGCTGAGAGGCTTGAGGCCTCAATGGAAAGATTCAAACACGCTTCAAAATATCTCAAGGCAAACAAACTTGCGGTTTTTAATACAACATTGATCACGTTTTTGCAGAGAACATTCCTGTTTTTCATAACCTATGTAGTCTATAGAGCAATGGGAAACAACGAAATGGACGCAATATCCATAACTCTTCTGCAATCGATAGTGTCAATTGCGGTTGACATGCTGCCGCTGCCGGGAGGCATGGGTATCAGCGAACGGCTGTACCTGTTGATATTCACTCCTGTCTTCGGTTCATCCGCGGCCGCGGTTGCATCCATGATGGTCAGCCGTGGATTCAGTTACTATGTGCTGGTTATCGTCAGCGCGATCATCTCGGTGATCACACATTTTACCGTGCGGGCGCCTGACGATCCGAAGCCACGTCTTTTCAGGCATCCCGACAGGACAAAGGCCGGAAAAGACACAATCAAAAGCTGAAAAAGATAATAGGAGGCTAACAAATGATAGGCGTATACAATTATTCGGTTATCGTGACATACATCGGCGTGGCACTCGCCGTATGCGGTATGGTTTTTTCATTCAACGGGTATTTCGAATACTCCATCCTGTGTTTAGCGCTTGCCGGCGCCTGCGACACCTTCGACGGCAAGATAGCCCGCTCAATGAAAAACCGAACCGAGGAAATGATCATTTTCGGTGTTCAAATTGACTCGCTCTGCGATATGGTTTGTTTCGGGGTTACTCCGGCCGTCATCGCCTATAATATCGGATTACAGAAACCCTGGGGGATCGCCATTGAGATTTTGTTCGTTATCTGCGGCGCGATCAGACTGGCATATTTCAACGTTATGGAGGAAATGAAGAAAAAGGATCCGAACACTGATCCTAATGCCCCAAAATATTTCCGCGGTCTGCCCATTACCACGATCACTATTATCTTTCCTGTGGTTTTTCTGTTTTACCCGTATGTGACACATGAGGTATTCTCCCTGATTTTGGCTATCAGTATGATGTTAACCGCATTTTTCTATATTTTTGATATCAAGATTAAAAAGCCGGGCAACGGCGGCATCGCTGTCATGATGGTTTTTGTTACGGTCGTGATGTTCAGAGTCTTGCATATTATCTAAACCCATCCGTGCATTGGTGCGTGTATCTCTGCTCGGGGCACGTTCACGACTTATTAAGTTTAGATTAGAGGAAAAGCATATGAATTATATTGATTTAGATGGAAATCTGATAGAGGAAAAGACCGGTCAGGATGACATTCTGACATTTTTGTATACGAATAAAATCGGGCGAATGTTCATGCGTCTGCTGATCAATCCGAAGGTTTCAAGGGCTGCAGGTAGAATGCTGGATACACATTTATCGGCAAAGCTGGTTGACGGATTCATAAAAAGAGAACATATCGACATGGACGAGTACCCTGACAAGGCGTATTCCTCCTTCAATGACTTTTTCACGAGAACGATCAGCGAAGACGCGAGACCGATAGAGCCGGACGAAAACGCTTTGATCAGTCCATGCGATTGCAGGGCTTGCGTTTATCCGATACTGAAAAACTCGAATTTTTCGATCAAGCATACAGAATACACCCTCCGCTCTCTCCTCCACTCGAGGAAGTTGGCCGACCGGTTTCAGGGAGGATATCTGTTTGTTCTGCGCCTGACGGTTTCGGATTACCACAGGTATATCTACGCAGCCTCAGGGCGGCAATCCAAACAGTATCGGATCGAGGGAAGTTTCCATACGGTTAATCCCATAGCAAACGATTATCTGCCAATCTACAAGGAAAACACGAGGGAATACACTGTTCTCCATACGAAAAACTTCGGTGATGTCCTCCAGATGGAGGTAGGTGCTCTGTTAGTCGGGCGAATTACCAATCACAAGGAATCCTGCGTGGTTGTACGCGGTGAGGAAAAAGGCTATTTTGAATACGGCGGTTCAACCATCATAGTGATAACCGAGCCCGGGCGCGTGAATCCGAGAGAGGATTTGCTGGATAACACGGCCAATGAACTGGAAACAATTGTACATCAGGGGCAGCTGATTGCAAGGAGCATCGAATGAAAAGGATATTATTGATCATTGCCTACGACGGGACCGACTACGCCGGCTGGCAGAGACAGGACAATGCCCTGACTGTTGAAGAAATATTGGAGGACGCTCTCACCTCCCTGACCGGCGAAGCAATTGATATTGCAGGAGCCTCACGTACTGACGCCGGCGTGCATGCGTATGGAAATGTGGCCGTATTTGATACGGACTCTCCCATTCCACCCGAACGATTCGCAATCGCACTGAACTCATATCTTCCGGATGCTATTCGAGTCACGGAATCCATGGTTGTCCCCGATGATTTCCATCCCCGCTACGCCGAAAGTGAAAAAACTTATCAGTACCACATATTAAACACAAAAATCCCCCTGCCTACCATGAGCCGATACGCTCATCATGTGTATGAGGATTTGGATGTTGACGCAATGCGTTCGGCCTCGTCCTGCCTGATAGGCGAGCATGACTTTACCGCCTTCTGTTCTGCCGGCAGTCAGGTAAAAAGCAAGGTCAGAACCATTTATTCAATTGATATCGATGTCACACCGCTTTATGAGGAATCAGAGGATTACGACCGTGATATCTGCATCCGCATCACCGGAAACGGATTTCTCTACAACATGGTCCGAATCATAGCCGGAACACTTATCGAGGTCGGATTGGGACGATTTACTCCGGAGCGCGTCGAACAGGCTCTGACACAAAAAAAGCGGGACCTCGCCGGTCCCACCGCCCCAGCCAAGGGGCTTTTTCTTGAAATGATTGATTATCTGCCCCTATAATACCCGGGTCATGACAGCCTCTGTTAGTTCTTCAATCAGCGACTGCACGCGTGTTACCGTATCAGCAAGCGCTACTTTTTCCTGAACAGATTTATCGCGTGTAGACAACTCCACAACACCCTCGTCCATATTCCTCGGGCTCACCACCAAACGGATCGGCACTCCGAGAAGATCCGCATCCGAGAACATAACTCCCGGGCGCGCCTTTCTGTCGTCATAGATTACCTCGACACCCTTTTTCTGCAATTCATCATAGAGTGAATCAGCATAGGAATGAGCCCTCTCATCGTCGACACGCAGGCAGCACAGATGAACCTGCCACGGCGCGATCGTGATCGGCCAGATGGGCCCGTACTCGTCGTGATGCGCCTCACAAACAGACGCTGCCAGACGACCTACACCGATACCATAGCAACCCATGATCGGTGTCTGCTCCCTGCCGTCCGCGTCAAGATATGTCATATTCATCGATTTAGTATATTTTGTCCCGAGCTGGAATATGTTGCCCACCTCAATGCCTCGTGAGATCTTTATCGTCGGCTTGCCGCATTTCGGACAGATCCCGCCGTCTGTAATCTTGGCAAGGTCAATATACTCCGCATCCGGCACATCTCTCTCCATGCACAGTCCCGTGTAGTGATACTCATCCTTGTTTGCGCCACAGGACAGATTATTGGTCCCCTTCAACGACTCATCATAGAGAATGGTCGGTTTGCCGTTCACATGAATTCCGACAGGTCCTATATATCCTGCATTCAACCCGCATTCAGGCGTGATCTCCGCCGGATGCACATCCTCACCGAGATAGTTTGTCAGTTTCGTCTCGTTGATGTCGAGATCACCACGGATAAATATAACAACAAATTCATCGTCCATGTTTTTCTGGTATACAACGGCCTTACAGGACTGTTTCAGCGGTGTTTTTAAAAAGTCACAGATATCCTCGATAGTATGGATATCCGGTGTATATACCTCCTTCAGTTCCTCATCCGGACCGTTTTTCTCATTATGAATGATAGATGCCGCAGCCTCCATGTTAGCGCGGTAATCACACGAGTCATCCTCGCAAATTGCCAGCGAATCCTCACCCACAGGCGTCAGCAGCATATATTCATGCGCGATTGAACCGCCCATCATTCCCGAGTCCGACTGCACGGTAATGACCTCAGGAATTCCGGCGCGCGCGTAAATCCTGTTATACGCGTCATATACAACCTGATAGTATCTCTCTAAATCCTCCATTGATGTATGGAACGAATACGCATCCTTCATCGTGAATTCCCTGACGCGGATAAGTCCCGCGCGCGGTCTGGCCTCATCGCGGAATTTTGTCTGTATCTGATAAATCATGAACGGATAATTCTGATAACTGTTTGCGTAATCACGAACGAGATGAACCGCTGCCTCCTCGTGAGTCATTCCGAGCAGCATCTTCGCGTTATTTCTATCCGTAAATCTCAGCATCTCAGCGCCGATGCTCTCATAACGACCGGACTCCTCCCATATTCCTGAGGACATTACGACAGGAAACAGCACCTCCTGCCCGTCAATAGCATCCATCTCCTCACGAATAATGTCCTCTATTTTAGAACAGATACGTTTCAGTGGCGGATACTGCGAATAAATCCCCTTCGCGATATCCTTCATATATCCCCCGCGCATCATCAGCGCATGGCTGTCAATAACGCAATCCGTTGGTTTTTCCTTAAAACGGTCTCCAACCATAGCTTTCAGCTTCATTTTTCAAACCCCCTGTTATGTTGATCATTTGTAATATCAGTTAAACTATATAATACATTTTTGATTGCATCTGCGTTTCTCCGGATGCATTTCTATTTCAGATTGGCCAGCGTCTTCTCGATCAATCGGAATACTTTTGGAACGGACGCCAGATACAGCGTCTCATCCGGTGAATGGATGGCCTTTATATCCGCTCCGATGCTTATCATATCCAGCTCACCGTTCAGTGCGGCAAACGCTCCACACTCCAATCCGCCGTGTGTCGCCTCCACCTTCATTTCTTCATGAAAAAGCTCCCGATACGCATCCGTCATAACCGAAACTAACCAGCTGTCCGGATTGACCGGCCATGCCTTTGCCGCATGATGGATTTCCACATCCAAACCATAATACATACCAAGGTCTTTCTGATGCCATTCGGTTTGCAATATCCTTTTTCCCGACGACCCGCGCGCCATGTGTACCAGCCTGATTTCATTTTTGTTTATAGATGCCGTTCCGAGATTGGACGAGCTGTCTATGAGTCCCTCCATATTCTCTGACATGCAGAAAGCGCCGTTCCACGAATAGATGATGTATTTCATAATACTGTCTGTCAGATGTCTTTTCAAAACCGGTTTCGGCGGAGTATCGGATTCTTTCACGGTCAGTTTGAAATTCGGTTCTGTTCCCTTATACTTCTTTTTTAATTTCTTTGCATATTGCTTGACGGCAGCCCGGATTTCTTTTATATCCGATTTTTTCACAACAATCTCCGCCTCCGACCTCGCCGGAATCGCGTTTATCGCGGTACCACCGGATAATGATGCCAGTCCGAATTTGTAATGCTTCCCCAGCTTGTTCAGTATTTTTGCCATGGCTATAATGGCGTTGCACCGATTCTCACCGATTTCCAATCCGGAATGACCTCCGAGCAGTCCGGAGATCGTGAGCATGAGAGCCTTTTTCCCCTTGGAGGGTTTTACCTCCGGTTTTTTCGTCACGATAATATCCGTGCAGGCCGCCGAGCCGACAGTTACCGTATCACTTTCCTCGCTGTCAATATTGATCAGGTATTTTGCACCCGCCAAATTCTCAGCAGTAACCGCCAACGCGCCGCTCATACCGGATTCCTCATCGGTCGTGAGGATGATCCGGAGCGGTCCGTGATCACATTTTCCCTTTACGATCGACATGATCAGGGCCACACCGGCGCCATCATCTGCGCCGAGGGATGTTCCGTCCGCAGTCATGATGCCTTGTTTTTTATCAATATTAAATCTGATCGGATCCTTAACCGGGTCATAGTTACTGTTTCCATCCGCAGCAACACATACCATATCGATATGCGACTGGAGAATCGTCAGCGGCAACTCCTCATAACCCGGCGTTGCCGGAATATCTATAAAAAGGTCACGGACAAGGTTCCTGCGAACCTCAAATCCGGCTTCCTCAAACCATTCCTTCAATCTGTTACTGACACGCTGTTCATGCTTTGACGGTCTCGGCACAGCAGCCAAAACCTTGAAATTCTCTATAAAATCGTCAATAATAAATTCATCGTCCGGCATCTGCCTATCCTCCCAATACGATGCGGAAGAGCGCAAAGCACCCGTCGCTCCTGAGCAGTCTGCCCGACAAGCAGGCAGGTTTTAACAGTAATCCGTTTTCTGAAAAAAGAGACACCGCTCCATCGGAGCCGTGTCTCCTGATTTCGAAGTTTAACGACCATCACTTCTTCGCTGATTTTGATTTTTTGTCCTTTTTCTTTTTCGACTCAACCTTGCCGATGAAATAATCCTCTGCCTCACCGCGAGTCATTTCCAACGGAATTGCTACCTCTCCGAACAGACTCTCCTGCGCCATATGCAGATACCGCTCATCCGATGTGGTAACTTTTTTGCCGTTCTTCAGACGCATCTGATTACGCTGATATGAGGTTTTGATTAATTTCACCCACTGACGGCAATCGCAGGAACGCAGAGCAGCCTTGTAGACCTCTTCTCTCTTTTTATCGTTCTCAACACTGAGGAGTTCAATATCCTCCCACTCATCCATCAGTTTCTTGACTTCGTTCTTTGACATCACCGCCCTGGTGATCACTTTGGTACTGTCTGTCGGCACAAACAATTTGCTTCCTGTAGTGTACACCGGCACAAGCGTGTAATAGATTCTATCCGATCCGCTTCCCGACATCGGCTCTACTGCCTCAACCTTGCACACTCCGTCGTTCCCGTGAACAACATACTCTCCTACGCTAAACACTTAAATCCCGTCCTTTCCTGCAAAAACATACATCCCAATGGTTACTTTTGAAAGCCTGTCAATGTGGTCGAAGCATCGTATCAGACCTTCATGTGCCGTCTTTTTAATAGACTTTGTCATCGATTACAGTTATAGTGTAACACTTTTTGAACGAAATTATAAGAGTTTTTTACGAAATTTTTAAATTTTGT
Source organism: Eubacterium sp. (assembly GCA_017614395.1). Classification (GTDB taxonomy): domain Bacteria; phylum Bacillota; class Clostridia; order Lachnospirales; family Lachnospiraceae; genus Eubacterium_F. The sequence continues at coordinate 4,300 of JAGABX010000148.1, read as the reverse complement.
TAATTTTTGTAGGTTTTGACGAAAATTTCAGGCTGTTTTTGTGCATGTTGTACAAAAAGCAGACGGCGCGAGTCCAACGGACAACTCCAGATCTCTGATTCTAAATCACGCCTCATTCGCAGCGATCATAAATTTGATCTCAGCCTCTGCTGCCTTCTCACCGTCAACAGTCGCTAATGCATGCCCTATTCCCATAGGCCCCTTGCACTTGATGATCTCCACCTCAAGTTTCAGCCTGTCACCGGGTACTACCTGCCTGCGAAACTTTGCCTTGTCAATGCCCCCGAAAAATGCAAGCTTGCCCTTGTTCTCCTCCAGTGAAAGCACCGACACCGCGCCAACCTGCGCCAGAGCCTCGATGATGAGAACCCCCGGCATTACAGGATACTCCGGAAAATGTCCCCTGAAAAAGCCTTCTTCTCCTGTCACATTTTTATATCCGACCGCCCTCACTCCCGGTTCCATCTCCTCAATCTCGTCAACAAGCAGAAACGGCTCCCGGTGTGGGATGATCTTTTTAATATCTTCCTGATTCAACATATATTTCCTCACTTTCACTATGCCATCAGCGCCGGTGCTACGTCATCTGTCAATTATATGCTTTGAACACCAACGAGGCATTGTGGCCGCCGAATCCCAACGAGTTGCTGATCACGACATTCACCTCGTGGCTGATGCCCTCACCCTTTACGACATCAAGGTCGCACTCCGGATCCTGATTTACAAGTCCTGCATTCACATGGATGAAATTATCATTGATAGACTTGATGCAGGCGATTGCCTCTACGCCGCCTGCCGCTCCCAGCATATGACCAACCAGAGATTTCGTGGAATTAACCTTCACTTTATCAGCGGCTGCTCCTAATGCCAGCCTCACCGCTCTGGTCTCAAACAGATCATTCATATGGGTACTGGTTCCGTGAGCGTTGATATAATCAACCTCCTCAGGACTGACTTCCGCATCCTTCATTGCAAATTCCATAGCCTTTGCCGCGCCCGAACCATCCTCAGCCGGGGCAGTTACATGATACGCATCCGACGTCGCGCCGTATCCCGCAATCTCTGCATAGATATGAGCGCCCCTGGCTTTAGCATGCTCGAGTTCCTCCAAAACCAGAATTCCCGCTCCCTCTGCCATTACAAATCCGTCACGATCAACATCAAACGGACGTGATGCGGTTTTAGGATCCTCGGATGTAGATAACGCGTTCAATCCCATGAAACCGGCCAGACCTATATCACAGATTGTATTCTCACCGCCTCCGGTTACCATAACATCAGCCTCTCCGTACAGTATGGAACGGAATCCCTCACCTATATTGTGATTACCGGTTGCGCATGCAGTGACCACGTTGATATTTTTGCCCTTCAGTCCAAACTGGATTGCGATATTTCCTGCCGCAATATTCGAAATAAGTCCCGGTATCATCAGCGGCTCCACACGGTTAGGACCTTTTTCTAATAAACGCACATAGTTCCTGGTTATATTCTGCAGCGATCCCACACCGGAGCCGACACAAACGCCCACACGGTACGGATCCTCTTTTTCAAGCTCCAGTCCACTGTCACCTATTGCCTCAACAGCCGCAGCAACAGCGTATTTTGAGAAGTCCTCCATCCTGCGCGCAGCTTTTTTATCAACACACTCCGGAACCACGAAATCCTTGACCTCACCGGCTAGCTTTGCCTTGTAATCCGTTGTATCAAGTTTCGTGATCGGACCAATGCCTACGACTCCCTTTTTCGCATTCTCCCAAAACGTGTTTACATCATTCCCTATGGGCGTTATCGCACCCATTCCCGTGATCACAACTCTTCTGCTCATATTTTAGCTCCTTTCGTCTATTGTTCTCGGCGCACGCTCAAATAGCTACGCCGCCGTCGACACAGAAAACCTGTCCCGTAATGTATTTGGCCCTGTCAGATGCGAGGAATAACGCCATCTCGGCAATATCCTCAACCTCGCCGAATGTACCCAGCGGAATCTGTTTCACAGCTTCCTCCTTCACGGAATCAGGCAGTGCATCCGTCATGTCTGTCTTGATAAATCCCGGTGCGATCGCATTTACCGTAATCCCCCTGGACGCCAACTCCTTCGCAACCGATTTTGTCAGCCCGATTACTCCGGCTTTGCTCGCAGCGTAGTTTGCCTGACCTGCATTACCGATCACGCCTGCAACGCTCGCCATGTTGATAATCCGGCCCGAACGCTTTTTCATCATAGGTCTCGCTACGCATTTGCATCCATTGAATGCGCCTTTCAGATTGGTTCGGATTACATCATCAAAATCAGCCTCCTTCATTCCCATCAGCAATCCGTCCCTGTTAATTCCGGCATTGTTAACGAGAACATCAATCCCGCCGTATTCCTTCACAACATCCTTGAAAAAGCTCTCGGCGCTCGCCATGTCCCCGACATCGCATTTCACTGCCACTGCCTTGCCACCGGCGCTTTCAATCTCACCGACCACCGCCTCGGCCTTATCCTGCGAACCGTTATAATTAACAACGACCATAGCGCCCTCTCGCCCAAACGCAAGGGCGATCGCAGCCCCGATTCCCCGGCTCGCACCGGTAACAACCGCTACCTTGTTATCTAATAAACCCATATTTCATTACTCCTTTGCTTATTTCTATATCACCACAGAACTCACAGAGCAGAATCTGTTAGATCCGTAGGGGCTCAAATTAACGCCGGTGCTTGGCGAGGTTTTTTCGAGCCTAGCACCGCTGCGTTAATTTAAGACGAGAGTGAACCCTGAAGGATCAACAGATTCTGCGGTGAGTTCTATCTATTTACTTAAAATATTCTTCAATATCTTCCATCGTAGCAATCGAAATCGTAGTCAATTCCTTGCCGAGAGCCTTGCCTATCTTGCGATTAAAACCCGCAAGCGTCTTCCCCGGTCCTATCTCGTAGAAGGTATCAACCCCGTCGGCAACCATCGTCTCGATACACTGCTGCCACCTGACCGAATTAGACAGCTGCTTAACTAACAGCGGTTTAATCTCTGACTCGTCAGTCACATATCCTCCTGTTACATTTGAAACATACGGAAAACTCATATTCGAAATTGCAATCTCATCCAAAACCGCACGGAGTTTATCCCCGGCGCCTGCCAGCAATTCCGAATGGAACGGACCGCTGACATTGAGCAGGATTGCCCTTTTAGCGCCTGCCTCCTTGCATGCATCGGCCGCTTTTTTTACATTCTCGGTTTCCCCTGAGATCACAATCTGTCCCGGGCAGTTATAATTTGCTATCTGAACTTTTTCAAATCGACTGATAACCTCATTGATAGCATCTGCCTCGAGCCCGAGTATCGCAGCCATTCCGCCCTCTCCTGCCGGCACCTCATCCTGCATATAAATTCCACGTTTCCGCACTACTTTGGCGGCATCTATCCCGTCCATCGCGCCATTTGCAACGAGTGCGCAATACTCACCGAGGCTGAGTCCTCCGGCAGCAGATGCTTTACCGCCGCGAGCCTCAATCTCCCTTAACAGCGCCACACTCGTTGTCAGCAGGCAAACCTGCGTAAACTCCGTTATATTTATGTCATTATTCTCCTCAAAGCACAATGCCTTCAGATCCAGCCCGACTGCCTCGCTCGCCTGATCGAAAAACTCACGCGCCGGCTCTGATTTTTCATAGACATCACTGCCCATTCCGACTGCTTGCGCCCCCTGTCCGGGAAAAATAAAGGCAACCTTACCCATGTATAGTCTCCTTTCTAACGAAACAAAAAAGAAAACACCAAGCGAGCCGGAATCCCCGCCTTGCCTGGTGCCGATACTTCATATAAAGATACTGTCAACCCTCGATGCCCTTGTCTTTCAGGAAATTGATGACATCTCCGACTGTGCTGATGTTCTCAAGATCATCGGTCGGGATCTCAACATCATACTCCTCCTCGAGAGCCATGATCAGTTCGTACAAATCCAACGAATCTGCACCGAGATCATCCTTGAAATTGGAAGCCTCTGTGATGCTGTCTGCATCAACGCTCAGCTGATCTGCAATAAGTTCCTGCATTTTTTCTAACATAATCGGTCTCCTTTTCTGAAAAAAACTGTATAAACCTTTCTTTCTGTAATCTGTCGTGACTGACTCGCTAAAGCGCGCCCTCCGCAACAAATCAATGTATAAATCAAAGACATTTTAACCTATAATCCCCAACTCGTCAAGATATTTTTTTTTGAAACGTGCAAATAATATCATATTACTCGATTTTTCGAGCTTTACCGCACCTCTTTTTCTAAAAATTGTTTTTAAAAAAGCGCGTTTGTTAGCACTCTT
>JAGABX010000147.1 GCA_017614395.1 Eubacterium sp. | reverse complement strand
GGTGGAAGTGCAGTAATGTATGGAGCTGACGGATACTAATCGATCGAAGGCTTGACCTTTTTGGTTTGTTTTGTTTTGATGATGTAATATGCAGTTTTGAGAGAACATCTCTGGTAATCCTCCTTAGCTCAGTCGGTAGAGCAATGCGGCGAGTTCCCTTGTTTTTCGATGGCTGGAAGGAACGCTTTCATAATCCTCCTTAGCTCAGTCGGTAGAGCAATCGGCTGTTAACCGATGTGTCGCTGGTTCGAGCCCGGCAGGGGGAGTCTTTTATTAAAAGCCTATAAAACTGTGCAGTTAACGGTTTTGTAGGCTTTTTGCGGTATAATGGTATAACAGATATTCAACTATTATTCAATTATTATTTTTAAATTAATAGTTATTATTTAATCAATTTTACTATTCAATTAAAGAAAGGATGCCATTCCATGTTTTTAAAGTATCTGAGTATTTTTCTGGTTTCGATGGTTCCGATTATTGAGCTTCGCGGGGCACTGATAATTGCTGCCGGATACAATGCGGCAAATCCTGAATTCTCGATGATCTGGGCATATGTGATCTGTGTTATAGGCAATATGCTGCCGGTGCCCATTATATACCTTTTTGCGCGCCGTGTACTGGTATGGGGTTCTGATAAAAAAACTCTCGGTAAACCGTTTACATGGATACTTGAAAAGGGTGAAAAAGCCGGAAAAAAACTTGAACAAAAGGCAGGTCGGGGACTTTTTCTTGCATTATTATTATTTGTCGGAATCCCGTTGCCGGGAACAGGTGCATGGACAGGAACATTAGGAGCTTCTATTCTCGGCATGAAATTCAAACCCACTGTTCTCGCGGCGATGGGGGGAGTTTTGTTAGCAGGAATTATTATGAGCAGTTTGAGCGTGTTAGGATTTTCAATCGTCAGTTAATCCTACGTGATGAGAGGGAGAGTTGAATTGAAAAAGACCAAGAGCGTTTCACAGATTATCGCGACGCATACGCTGACATATTTTAACTTTTTAAATATGGTGCTATGTGTCCTGGTTCTGGTTTCAGGACAGTATAAAAATCTCCTGTTTATGGGTGTGGTAATCAGCAATGCCCTGATCGGAATCATACAGGAGCTTCGCGTGAAGAAGCTGATAGATAAACTGACGGTCCTCACCGCGACGAAGGCCAGGGTAATTCCGACAGATGATCTGTTAAGTGACGAGCGTGAGAGGAATCTGCTGGTTGCCGGTGATCCGCGTACAATAAGCAGACTCGTTGAATACTGGAAAAACAATGGCGCGCCCGAGCCTGTGGATACTGCAATTGAAAGCCTGCGTGTCGGTCAGGTCATGAGACTGTCATCGGGCGACCAGATAGCGTGTGACAGTATAGTGATCACGTCAGATGGCATGGAGGTCGACGAGTCGATGCTGACAGGTGAATCCGTGCCTGTTCATAAAAAGGAGGGCAATGAACTCTTCTCGGGAAGCCACATTGTTGCAGGCGGAGGAACGGCTGTGATCGTCCATACAGGTGAGGAGAATTACGCTTCGCAGCTTGTGGAAAAAGCCAGAACAAAAAAACGCGCGTCCTCGGAGATGCAGGTTGCTATCAATAAAATAATTCATTATGTGTCATATGCCCTCATTCCCATAGGTCTGACCTTGTTTGCCATTCAGTACTTCCGCGTTAACGCCGGAATATCTGAGTCGCTGGTCAAAACGGTTGCAGGCGTGCTCGGAATGATTCCGGAGGGACTGGTGCTGCTGACATCGATATCATTCGTGTTGGGTGTAGGGCGTCTGGCAGGGAAAAAAGCGTTAGTTCAGGAAATGGAATCAATTGAGGCTCTTGCGCGCGTAGATACATTGTGTCTTGATAAGACCGGCACAATTACGACAGGCGCGTTGAAGGTAGAGCGGTTGATCCGTATCCGTGAGATAGTCCAGGGGAGCAGCGACAAACCGTTAACAAAGGACTCAAATACGGAAAAAACCAAGATGGCTGATACTGATGTCGAAGCAATGCAGGCGGTCGGAATGGAACAGCCTGATGAGATGATCACGCTGATGCAGGGGATAGCCCATGCTTTTTCTGAAACAAACGTGACCGGTGAGGCATTAAAGGCATTTTTCTCAGACACAAAACCGTATCCGGTATCGGGAACTCTGCCGTTTTCATCCCGACGCAAGTACATGGGAGTCGAGTTTTCGGGAGAGGGTGCCTATGTGCTCGGCGCACCTGATTTTATCACAAAAGAAGAACAAATATTACATAAATCAGAGGAATATGCAACAAAAGGGTATCGTGTGCTTCTTTTGGCTAAGGTAAATGCCCTTGCTGATATGCCTTCCGAACTGACCGGAGTGGATCCGTTGGGGCTGATCGTATTATCTGACTGTGTGAAGGATGATGCGCCTGAGACTTTGGCATTTTTCAGGGATATGGGCGTGAAGATCAGGATTTTGTCCGGGGATAATCCGGCTACGGTTTCGGCAGTTGCCGGGATGGCCGGACTCGATGGCGCCGAGAGATATATCGATGCGACGCGCCTTCCGGAGGATGAGGAAAAACTTCGACAGGTTGTGCAGGATTATACGGTGTTCGGCAGAGTGTCTCCGGAGAAAAAAAATGCGATCATACGAGCATTTCAATCAGGCAGACCGGATGGGGATGATGAGACCGCGAATAAGAATCAATCCGGGTTACTGTCACGTTTGAGAGGAAGCAGAGCATCAAAAACTCGAGGCTCCGTGGTAGGAATGGTCGGTGACGGCGTGAACGACGTATTGGCGCTGAAGGAAGCCGACTGCTCGATTGCGATGGCCAACGGCGCGGATGCTGCCAGACAGACCGCGCATATCGTTTTGACCGATTCAAATTTCTCTTCAATGAAAAATATAGTTACCGAGGGACGTACTATCATAGCAAATATCGAACGCGTCAGCGCTTTGTACCTGACGAAGACGATTTATTCCATGCTGTTGTGTGTCATTTTCATAATTATCGGGAAAAACTATCCGTTCATCCCGATCCAGTTGAGTCTGATAGGCGCGACAGCGATAGGGATCCCGAGTTTTCTCCTCGCGCTGGAGACACATGACGAGCCGGTCATCAGTGGCTTTTTACGCCATGTATTGCGCATCTCGCTGCCGGGAGCCATAGGAATGGTCATAGTTACGGTTACGGTTCAGATCCTTGATAAAATCTTTTCATTTGGTCCTGATATAGTCAGCACTATGAACATGTATTTGGGAGGCGCCGTAAGCCTGTGTGTTCTGGTTTATGTCTGCAAGCCTATGACGAAGCGGCGTTTTGTCATGTGTGCAATATTGACAGTGTTATTTGTCGGCGCGTGTGTCACAATGCCTGCATTTTTTGATATTCTGCCGGTGTTGCCGTAAAATCAAAAAAACACTTGACAATTTGCGGGTAAACAACTATAATGGACAAGTGGCTTATGTGAGTATGTCACTCACTGTTAGTTCACGAGGGGTCTTAGCTCAGCTGGGAGAGCATCTGCCTTACAAGCAGAGGGTCATAGGTTCGAGCCCTATAGGCCCCATTTATCGCCATCAGGCGTGAAAGCAGGGTCTGCGTTTTCGCAGACCCTGTGTGGCGGGGTAGCTCAGTTGGTGAGAGCACACGGTTCATACCCGTGGTGTCGCTGGTTCGACTCCAGTTCCCGCTATGATGAATAAACGGCGAGCATAGCTCGTCGTTTTTATTTTATCGCAGGGAGGGATGATCTATGCGTATAGGAAGCGGATATGACGTTCATCGTCTGACGAAGGGACGGAAACTGATACTCGGTGGAGTGGAGATTTCCCACGAAATGGGACTTGACGGACATTCTGACGCAGATGTTTTACTTCATGCGATTACGGATGCGATATTGGGGGCTGCGGCAATGGGGGATATAGGTCTGCTTTTTCCCGATACCGATGAGGAATGGAGAGGGGCAGACAGTATCAGACTGCTTCGTATTGCATATGAAAAAGTTCGGGAAAACGGTTTCAGCTTAGGAAATGTTGACGCAACGATTGTTGCACAGAGGCCTAAACTTCGTCCGTACATCGATCAGATGAGAGAGAACATCGCCAGGGCACTGGATGTCGATACAGATAGGATCAGTGTAAAGGCTACAACGGAGGAGAGATTAGGGTTTACAGGCGCAGAGGAGGGAATAGCTGCTCAGGCGGTGGCGTTGCTGAATGAAACAGGCAGGTAATAATGCATGGCTATTTGGAAATTGCGATACTAATCAGCGTCGGAATTGCTGTTAGTGAAGGTCAGTTTCTTTTTCACGCGCTGTAGTGCGTTGTCAACGGATTTCGGTGATCGCTCGAGAGTTTTTGCGATTGCCTGCACGGAATTTCCTTCGATATAGAGACGAACGACACGTTTTTCGAGGGGACTCAGGCGCGCCTCGATCCAATCCTCTATTTGAGTGACGTTTTCACGGTCTATGAGAATTTGCGCGGGATCAGACAGATTATCAGGTGGCAGGGTGTCTGCCACCGTTTTTATTCCGCCCTCCGCCATATCGGCAACAGGGGCATCTAATGAGATAGACTGGTTCAGAGGGGCGTTTTTCAGCCGGTTGGCGCCCTTGATCACGTTGTAGAGATGATTCGAGATGCATGTTGATGCGTATGACGAAAACGAGCCGGTTCGATCAGAACTTCCATAACTGATAACGGACTTGTACAATGCTATCATGCCCTCCTGAATCAGGTCGTCCCCGTCCCCGCCTATCAGAAAAAGAGCACGGGCATGTTTTCGCACTAAACCTTTATATCTGTTCATCAGCTCGTCAACAGCAGACTCATCGTGGGCTTTGGCGGCCTCTATCAGTTCTTCGTCTGTTTTTGTATTCTCGTTTTGCATGTAACTAACTCCGTGATTGCATTCGCTGGCGGACAACCTCGTAGCCAAGTACACCGGCGGCGACAGACGCATTCAGAGAATCGATCTGCCCTTTCATCGGTATTCGAGCTATCATATCACAGTTCTCTCTGACGAGACGACTGACTCCGGCACCCTCACCACCGACAACGACACCGATCGGACCGGTCAGGTTCAGGTCATACATTGTGGTTCCGTCCATATCCGCGCAGACAAACCAAATGCCCTTTTCTTTTAATTCGCGGATAGTATCGGAAAGGTTGGAGACGCGCACAACCGGTG
>JAGABX010000016.1 GCA_017614395.1 Eubacterium sp. | reverse complement strand
TCCCGGCTTCTCCCGAGCAGATGGTTTTTATTTTTGAATGATCCTCCGGAAATTGCGCCGCCGGGATTCATCAGTTCTCCCTCAAGAGTAACTATTCGTATCGAATATTTGAAATCCCGGTTGATTGCCAACGCGTGATCAACAGTATCAACCAACAAATAACGTCCCAACAGATAACGAATGATCTTGTCATACTTTTTATCACGTTCAACAAAGCTGTCAACCGAACCCAGAACCCCGTCATAATCCTCAGCCTCAGCCGGCCATGGTTCCTTGCCTGTGGGAGTAACGGTAGTAATCGGCAAAAAGGTCGCGCGGCCATAACGATTGTCCTTGAGAAACTGAATCATCTCCTTGGCAACCTGTTCGTCTGCCGTAATGATATTCTGGATATTTCCACCGAGACAGGTCTCAACAGCTGTCTCATATTTTCGATCAACTCTTATAATATCGGCAACTACACCGAGAACGCCCTTGTTTGAACGTTTCTGCTCCATCACGTGACGAATTGTCGGATTGTAACCCTCATAGCGCTCCATCATGTTTTTCAGGGTTTCCAAACGGGAATTTTCACGATGAAACTCTGATTTTGTTTCATCAATTTTGCGGTTTTCCTCAAGTATCTCCGCGCGTTTGCCCTCAATTTTCGCAAGTATGTTTTTATGAGCGATATATTCGTCATCATACTTCGTTTTAGCGTCCTTGAAAGCAGTTTCCTCCTGCTTCATGGACTGAGTCGCTTCATCAACTTTTGACTGGTTTGTGATAATCTTCTGATTTATCTCAGCCTGTCTGATACGATTCTGTTCCAAATTGGAACGCAGTTTCTGCTGACGAAGAGTAATCTCGGAAGAACGGTTCATTGAGTCAATGATAGCCTCATTTTCCTCACCCAACCTGATCTCCTTTTCCAAAATATCCTTTTCCAGCTGATCAAGTGAGTCCTGCGCATTCTTCTCCTGAATCTCCATATCCTCGAGATTTTTCTCGATTTCGGCTTTCTGTTGCTCGTATTCCTTTTTCTCCCCTTCAGTCTCCTGAATTGAGGTCAGTATCGCCTCTTCGCGTTCCTTGAAATACGATTTGCCCTGCTCGATCGTCTCTATCTTTTGCTTTGATACCCGTATTTCACTCTTCTGAGTCTGTGACAGCAGATTGTTCTGATTGATCTTGTCCTTTTTCTCCTCAATTGAGCGGTCAAAATTCTGTATAGCCTCATCAATTTGCCTGTATTGTTCTGCAGAGGCCTCTTTTTCTTCTTTGGCATTTGTCAGGTCGTTGCCGGTGTTCTCAATGTTTTTTTCAATCTTTTCAATATCACTTGACAGCGAATCATATTCCAGACGAAAAAGTCCCAGCTCCATGTCCTTCAGCCTGGTTTTCAGATCAATATATGTTTTCGCTTTCTCCGACTGTTCACGCAGAGGTTCCACACGACCGGTCAGTTCGTTAAGGATATCCTCAACACGCAGGAGATTCTGTCTCTCGATCTCCAGGCTCTTTTCCGCAGATGCCTTACGTTTTTTGAACTTAACTATTCCGGCAGCCTCATCAAAAAGTTCACGACGATCCTCGGGCTTCCCGCTGAGAATTTTGTCAATCTGCCCCTGTCCGATGATGGAGTACCCCTCCTTTCCGATACCTGTATCGAAAAAAAGCTCCTGAACATCACGCAGTCTGCAAACAGCGCCGTTTAGCAGATACTCACTCTCGCCTGAACGATAAACCTTTCGCGCGATCTGAACCTCCTCAAACGGTGTATCAAGTTTGTGGTCATCATTTGCAATCGTCAACGCAACATAAGCATAACTCTGGGGTTTGCGCAGCTCTGTTCCGGAAAAAATGACATCCTGCATGTTGGAGCCACGTAACTGTTTTGCGCTCTGTTCGCCCAATACCCATCTCACAGCATCAGCTACATTGCTTTTTCCGGAGCCGTTAGGTCCGACAATCCCGGTTATTCCGTTGTTGAATTCAAAAATCAACTTGTTTGCAAATGATTTAAAACCATGAACCTCTATACTCTTTAAATACATCTTTACCTCGCATAAAACATCCTAAAAATAAGACAAAACGTCCTTGTTCCTTAGTTCCAGCAGAGCATGGTAAGCGGCATCCTGCTCGGCCTTCTTCTTGTTCTGGCCGGAACCGGTGCTTATCTCACGTCCCTGAATCCTGCACGAAACCACAAAATTCTTTTTATGAGCCGGTCCGGATTCATCCAAAACTGCATAACTGATATCCGTATGTTCATGAAAACAGTCCTGAATCATTTCCTGAAGTTTTGATTTGGCATCATAATACAACTGTTTTGACTCTATATCAGTCAACAGGTAAATCTTTATGAATCTTTCTGCTTCATTCAGGCCTCCATCTAAATAAATAGCCCCGATTACAGCCTCGAATGCATCGGAAAGTACGGAATCACGCTCACGGCCACCCGTCTTTTCCTCCCCGTGACCTAATATCAGTATATCACCGAGATTAATCTCCCGAGCGGCTGCCGCCAGACTCATTTCACAAACAAGGCTAGCGCGTAATGTGGTCATGGATCCCTCAACCATTTCAGGATAATTCTCAAAAATATAACGACTCGTCACTAATTCTAAAACAGCGTCTCCTAAATATTCCAGTCTTTCATTGTTCTTTTCGTATGGAAGATTCTGTTCGTGAGCGTATGAACTATGTGTGATGGCATTTTCAAAAAGTGAATTATTTGAAAAAGTGTATCCTATATTGGACAAAAACAATTCCTGATTGTGTTTATTCATTAGTGTTAACAGCCTCTTTAATCTTGTTGCTGATGTCATTTTCTTTGAAAGTTATGCATTGATATATAGCGGTTCTGATCTCATAAGCCTTGGAATTTCCGTGAGCCTTTACAACCAATCCTTTCAATCCGAGCAGAGGCGCGCCGCCCTGGCTGGAGGTATCAAAAGACTTGAGTTGTTCTTTCAGTGATTTTTTAATCAGCAGTCCTCCGATCTTGGTTTTGGCACTTTTATACAATGCTGATTTAATCATTCCCAAAAATGTCTTTGCCAATCCCTCGAACAGTTTCAGAATCACATTCCCGACAAAAGCTTCACAAACCAGTACATTAGATGGGTTGAGCGGAATGTCCCTTGCCTCAACTGAACCGATAAAATTAACCCCTTTGCATTCCTTGAGGAGAGGTCCTGTTTCCTTAACGAGTTTATTTCCCTTCTCCTCCTCAGTTCCGATATTGACTATACCGACAGTCGGGTTTTTGACTCCCATAACATTCTCATAATAAATTGAACCCATCTGCGCGAACTGGACCAGGTTTTCGGGCTTGGCGTCCACATTGGCACCGCAGTCAATCAACAGCGACATGCCTTTTTTGGTGGGAAGAAACGGTGCCAACGCAGGACGTTTAACACCTTTAATTCGACCTACGACAAGTTGTCCTCCGACTAAAATCGCTCCGGTTGAACCGGCTGAAACGATTGCGTCAGCCTGGCCGTCCCGCACAAGTTTCATTGCAACAACTAACGAAGAATCCTTTTTCTCCTTGATTGCGAGCGTCGGAACCTCCCCCATATCAATAACCTCTGTTGCGTGTACAACAGATATTCTGTCATCAGGAAACGGCTTGCTGCTGTTTTCCATTTCTTTCTTTACACTGATGAGCTCCCTTTTGATCTCCTCCTCTTTTCCGACAAGGATGATGCTTATCTGCGGAAATTCAACCGCCGCGTCTACCGCGCCGCGAACTGTCTCAGCCGGCGCATAATCACCACCCATCGCATCTACAGCAACCTTAACCTCCATACCACACACCTCGTTTCAGAAAAATTGTAAAGCCACCCTAAACTGCAGGGTGGCCCTTAATACCTGTTACACTTAGAACTCATTCCTTAGTCTTCTCATAGAAAAAGGATTGCGCGCTCTTAAACCCATACTTTGCCGGTCCGATGATCTGTTCCGTGCTCCCTACAAAAAACAGCCCCTTGTCAACCAGAGAATCGGAAAACTTCTGATATATCTGATCCTTGGCCTCCTCAGTGAAATAAATCATAACATTTCGGCAAACTATCAGGTTCATGCCACGGGGATAAGGATCCTTCAACAGATTATGATGCTTGAATGTGATCCTTCTCTTAATCTCATCCGATATCCGCACATACCCGGGACCGTCAGACGTAAAATACTTGTCACGGTAAAGCTTTGGGAGACCGGAAACACTTTTTTCTATATAACGGCCCTCCTGCGCTTTTTCCAAAATATCCTTGTCTAAATCAGTGGCCAGAATATCTACCTGACTCAAAGGAATATGTTCAGCTAGAAGCATCGCCAACGTGTACGGCTCATCACCGGTAGAACATGCCGCGCTCCAAATCTTCAACCGGTTACCGAAACGTTCCAGCAAAGTAGGGTAAACATGTTTCTCAACCGTCTGCCACTGGGGCGGATTCCGATAAAACTCCGACACATTGATTGTCAGATAACCGGTAAACTCCTTCTGCATCTCCGAATCACGAGACAGGTCACGGAAAAAGTCATCATATCCTGAGTATTTACGTCTGGTGTAAAAATTATCAATGCGACGCTTCATCTGACTTTCCTTGTATGAGTTCAGGTCAATTCCGGAAAGTCGCAAAAAATTTGCTTTAAAATCCTCATATGTATTTGCCATTTTGCTTTACGATATCCCTTTCAATATACAACATCCTAAATTCAGCTTTCAAACAACGGTTTTAGCGAATTATTCGTCTGCAGACTCATCTGAAGCATCTTCTGCAGTTTCATCAGCGGAAGGGGTTTCTTCCTGATTCTCTGCGGTATCCTCAGACGAAGAATCAACATCTGCAGGCGCCTCGTCCGATACCGAAGCAGTGTCAGGTTCATCAACCGGTGCATCCTCCGGGACAGGCGCGGCATTATCATCTGCAGCTTCTGCTGCCTCAGCTCTTGCCTTCGCCTCCTCAGCCCTCTGTTTTTCAATTTCCAGAGACTTAACGCTCAATGATATCTTCTTCGTGTCCTCGTTGAAATCGACTATCTTCGCTGTAACCTCCTGACCAACCTTCAGGACATCTGACGGCTTCTCTACATGGCTGATTGCGATCTGTGATACATGCAGCAATGCATCGATACCCTCTTCTAACTCAATAAAAGCTCCAAAATCAGTCATTCTGGCAACCTTACCTGTAATAACATTGCCTACTGCATATTTCTCAGCCGCATCCTTCCACGGATTATTCTCATCCAACTTCATGGTCAGGGCAATCTTCGTATCATTGATATCCTTGATCTTAACAGTTACCTTGTCTCCGACCTTGAACAGTTTTTTCGGATCATCAACACGTCCCCATGACATCTCGGAGATATGAAGCAAACCATCAGCGCCTCCCAGGTCGATAAATGCACCAAAATCAGTGAGGTTTTTAACCGTACCCTCAACCATCATGCCTTTATCAATACGAGAAAGAAGCTCCTCCTGCTGCTTTTTCCTCTCCTCAACGATCAGTTGTTTTCTGTCACCGATCACGCGACGTTTGTGGAGGTCAACCTCCGTAAGGACAAACTGAATCTCCTGATTTTCATATTTAGTTAGATCTCTCTCATAAATGTCCGAAACGAGACTGGCCGGAATAAACACGCGTCCCTCTCCGTAAATCACACTGAGTCCACCCTTGAGCGCCTGTGCAACCGTACCTGTCAAGATCTCCTTGTTTTCAAATGCCTCCAGGAATCTCTTGTTGATCTTGTCCTGCTGGAGACGCTTGTACGTCACCATGATCTGTCCTTCACTGTCATTGACGCTGACAACCTTTACTGTCAGTTTATCACCGACCTTGACCTCGTCCTGAAGAACAACGTCAGGGTTGTTGCTGTATTCATTTTTCATCAAAATACCATCGGACTTCGCTTTAATATTCAGGATGATCTCGTTATCCTTGACATCGATAACGATTCCTTCAACAACTTCACCCTTGTGCGGCTGTTTGACGTTTGCCTCCTCCTCTTCTAATAACTCCTTGAAACTCTTTTCCTCTGACATGCCTTTAGAACCTCCTGAATTAATGTATTTGGGGTTGATGCCCCTGCGGTAATGCCTAAGGACGCAAATGCTTCAATGGGAATATCTCCGATAGCATCTGCTGTCTGTATGAAAAAAGTGTTTTCACACTGTAACTTGCAAATATCATATAGTTTTTTCGAGTTGGAACTGTCCGCTCCGCCTATAACTATCATGGCATCAACGGCGCCTGCCATGGCCTCCGCCTCGTCCTGCCTCTCACGGGTGGCGTGGCAGATTGTATTCACAACATTTATATCATACTCTTTTTTTGAGAAAATTTCAACAAAATCTTGAAATTTTTTCGAATTAAATGTTGTTTGGGCAACCACACAAACAGAAACCCCCGATTTTTCGGGCTTGAACGCCTCTGCCTGTTCGATACTCTCTATGACTGTTCCGCCGTTTTTCGACCATCCGAGGATACCGATGACCTCCGGATGATCAGGTGAACCGACTATGACTATCTCTTCTCCGAGTTCGGAATGCTCGCTGACAACCCGGTGAATCTTTTTCACAAACGGGCACGTGCAGTCATGATATGGGATTTTTCGTTTCTCCAACTCATCTATAATACCTCGCGGGACTCCGTGAGATCTGATTATTACCGTTGTATCCGAATCAATATCATCAATACGGTTAACAGCAACTACTCCGCGCTCTTTCAGTGAGTCGATAACCCTCTCATTATGTATTATCGGACCTAACGTCACCAGCTTTTTCCCGCGATACTCATCTGTCCTGAACATATCTGCCAGTAAATATGCCGTTTCAACCGCATTTTTTACGCCAAAACAAAATCCTGCGCGCTCTGCAACCTTAATATCCATACCAGCCCTCATGTCCGTAATCTACCGATACAATCCGGTCATAAACAGGCATAACCGTTCATGCATTATTCCTGACAGCCGCTATCTCCATGACACGATTGACTACCTCATCGATGGTCATGTCGGATGTATCAAGCAAAATAGCATCATCAGCCTGTTTCAGCGGTGATATCTCGCGATTCATATCCTGCTCATCCCTGGCAATGATATCCCTTTCTATCTCATCAATATCGCATTCCTCACCTTTTTCCTTTAATTCTAAAAAGCGGCGCTTCGCGCGGACTTTAGAGCTGGCAGTGAGGAAAATCTTGCATCCGGCATTCGGCAATACAACTGTGCCTATATCACGGCCATCCATGATAACATCCTGTTTTTCGGCCAATTCCCGCTGAAGCTCAACGAGACGGGTCCTGACAGCAGAAAAGCGAGCAACCGCTGAAGCTCCTTTTCCAACCTCCTCATCCCGTATCCGGCCGGAAACATCTTCACCGTTCAAAATCACGCGCTGTTCACCATTATCATACCTGATTTCAATGATTACACTCGGAACATGCATGGCTATTGATGCTTCATCCTCCATGGGAATACTGTTCAATATGCACGATAAAGCAACAGCTCTGTACATCGCGCCCGTGTCCACATAGGTTATGCCCATCTTCCGGGCTACCATTTTGGCGATTGAGCTTTTTCCGGCGCCGGCCGGACCGTCAATAGCAATAGAAAGCATAGGATCCTCCGTTATATTTTGATAATAGTCATGTTTTATTCAGTTAATTCAAAAAATACATCATACGGGACCGGAACAGGCTGTTCCTGCCTGATGCCCTGTCGACCAGGCTATCTGCAGATTGTATCCCCCCGTCAGCGCGTCAACATCCAGAATCTCACCGGCAAAATACAATCCCGAAATCTTTTTACTCTCCATCGTATGCGGATTTACTTCCTTTACGGAAACACCGCCTCTTGTTATGACAGCTTCTTCAAATCCGCGCGTACCCGTCAGGGTAACCCGGAATGATTTCATGGTCTTTACTAATTTCAGTCTGTCCTCACGTGTCAGATCAACCCCGCGGACTGACTGATCAACACCGGCGACTTCCATCAAAACAGGTGTCAGGCTGGGCGGCAACAGACGGTTCATCAGGTTTCCGATGGACTTTTTCCCGTCAGAAGCTATCTCGCGCAACAGCCGTTCGTCAAGTTGATTCAGGTCAAGAGCAGGTTTTATGTCTATTTCCATACTCACCGGATGATCGTTTATTACATCCCCAATCACGGAACTCGCAGTCAGAACAAATGGTCCGCTCACGCCGAAATGTGTAAAAAGGACCTCGCCGAAGCCGTCCATGAGTCTTTTCCTTTTTCCTGATATATCATCATATATGACTTGTGAGGTATTGATCAGTGTCAATCCCTGCAGCTCCTGCACCCATGATTCCAATGTGTTTATTCCTGTCAATCCCGGGCGCGTAGGAATTATCTCGTGCCCGACCGCCTCGCACATCCTGTATCCGTCTCCCGTCGAGCCCGTTGACGGGTAGGAAAGCCCGCCTGTCGCGAGAATCACCTTCGGCGACAAGACCTCTGTACCATCCTCCAGCCTGACACCGGTCACTCTTTCACGGTTATCTGAAATAATCAATTCTATAACTTTTCTGCCGAGCGCAATCAATACACCCTGCTCGTCACATTTTCTCTCAAGCATCCTTGTAACATCCGATGCATGATCAGAGATGGGAAACATACGTCCTCCGCGTTCCTCCTTGACTTTCAGCCCCCATTCCGAGAAACGCCTGATTACATCGTGATTTGTGAATCCGTAAACAGAAGAATAAAGGAACTTTGCATTGGTCACCACATGCCGGAATACATCCTCCGTATCACAAGCATTGGTGAAATTACAACGTCCCTTTCCTGTTATGTATATTTTTTTTCCTGTTTTATCGTTTTTTTCGATCAACAGAACCCGTTTGCGCACTGCCTTGGCGTCATTCCCATCTGACATACCGGAAGCAGCATAAACAGAAGCAATTAATCCGGCTGCGCCGGCGCCTACAACAATAACATCAGTTTCGGACGGCAAATCACTAATTCGAGGCATATATTTCATCCTCATCTAATGTCAGGTTATCGCTTGTGTATTTGCCCTTGTCAGATCTGAAAATCACACCGCGACATCCTTCTACATTGTCTAAAACACTCGTTGAAAAGCAGTCAAGTATCAGTGTTTCCATTTCGAAAGAACAGTTTTTCAGAGGCTTACTCTTTGATTTAAATACAATAACAGCGTTTTCCCCCTCCATAAATGCCTTGGAGATATGAATATCACTATCCTCGAGATTGTCTAACACTAACTGAACAATATAATCCACGTTATCATTACCGGGGATCTTCTTGACACGGGACGGTACTGTGGTCATTTTTGCCGAATCAATGGTAAACACGGTAATAGTCTCCAGTTCCGGAGTCGGTAACGGAGTGTCCTCCGGAGCAGGCGTCATATTGACGGCAGGTTTTTCCGTCTCCGATTCGCAAGCCACCAGTACAAACAGCATGCACAACAGGCAAACTATCGACCTAAATCTTTTCAAAACAAAACCACCTCTCGAAATACGGAATTTACAATACTTTCAGGATAAATATCCACACAGCATTAAAATCATCTTAAAGCCATAATTAATTCCCATACTATACGAGAGTATTCTAATATCAATGTTTGTCACTTTATTGACAAATCACTCTATATCTTTCATAATATGGCGGTTTCTGTATATATAATCAATGAGTGAAACAACAGTCAGTGCCAGCGCGAGATATATAAATACCTGATCTATTGTTCTGAATACCGGATGATTAAAATGGAAAATCAGTAACAGTGACATCAACATCTGAACCGTGGTTTTGATCTTGCCCCACCAGCTTGCAGCAATAGTTACTCCTTTTTCAGCAGCAACCAAACGGAATCCGCTGATGATAAACTCACGACTGATGATTACAATAACAACCCACGCCGGAATCTCCGGATCCTCCTGAGCCAGAAAGCAGATCATAGCCGCGCAAACCAGCAGTTTGTCCGCTAACGGATCCATAAATTTCCCGAAAGTAGTTACTAAATTGTATTTTCTGGCAATAAAACCATCAAGGAAGTCGGTAATACATGCAAGAATAAAGATACTGCCGGCAATGATATCCGACGTATCTGATTCCCACAGCATAGCCACCACAAACAGAGGAATCATGGCCACGCGTAATATTGTCAATGAATTCGGCAAATTCATGATAAACTCCTTTCCTCACCTATCAGGTCATATCCATTAGCCTTTGTTACAGTAACCGGGACAATATCGGAAGTCAGCCATTCCGCGTCTGATTTAAAAAAAACATATCCGTCTATATCAGGCGCATCTCTGTAGCTTCGACCTACATAACACTCGTCCTCCGGCAGATACCCCTCAACCAGAACAAGGATATCATGTCCAACCAGTTCATTATTTTTCTGAAATATGATTTCCTCTGAAACGCGCATTATCTCATCCGCACGCTGACGTCTGACCTCATCATCAATAGTGTCGGAAAAAGCAGCCGCCGGAGTTCCCTCCTCCTCGGAATACGGAAACACGCCGAGCCTGTCAAAACGCATCTCCCGAACAAATTCCAGACTGTTATTATGCTGCTCGACAGTTTCACCCGGGAAACCGCTTATAAAAGTCGTCCGAAGCGCAACGTCCGGCAATATCCTCCTTATCGTGGCTATAACATCCCGAAGTCCCGACCTGTCTGTTTTCCTTCCCATGCGTCGCAGAATCTCATCATCACCATGTTGCAACGGTATATCAAGGTAATGACATATCTTCGGTTCATCATGCATGACTCTCAGGAGTTCCTCGGTTATTTCCTCCGGATAGCAGTACAATAACCTGATCCACTCAATCCCGTTAATTCGGCACAGCTTTTTCAACAATTCCGGAAGCTTTTTTTCACCGTATAGATCAACACCATACAATGTGGTCTCCTGTGCTACAAGAATCAGTTCAGCTGCACCGGCATTCGCAAGAGAGATTGCCTCTGTTACCAATTCCTCCATAGGAACCGACCTGTATGGTCCTCTCATGGACGGAATAGCGCAATATGTACAATGTTTATTACATCCTTCGGCTATTTTTAAATATCTGTAAGGGCCGGGTTTGGCAGCAATCCTGTCGGTTATGCCTGCAGGCAGATGATTCAGATTTCCGCATAATTCAACACGTTTGCCATTAAGCGTACTGACAACCGCTTCCCAGATGCTGTCATAACCGGTAGTGCCAATAACCGCATCAACCTCCGGAATCTCATCACGTATTTCGTCTGTATAACGCTCCGCAAGACAACCTGTAACGATCAACGCCCTGCATTTTCCGTTTTTCTTGTATTCGGCCAATTCGAGAACAGTCTCTATACTCTCCTGTTTCGCGTCGAGAATAAATGCACAGGTATTAACTATAATAACCTCAGCAGCTGCCGGATCGTCAGTAATAACAGCCCTGTGTTTATCGAGCAGAGCCAGCATTTTCTCGGAATCTACCAGATTCTTGTCACAGCCAAGCGAATCAAAATAAACATGCAAATCCAAAATCTACCTCACAGGATAATCCATGGTATATCAGAGCCGTCCTCACCCTCAACCACATTTTTCATCAGCATAGCAATAGTCATAGGTCCGACACCTCCCGGAACAGGAGTAATCATGGAAGCTATTGGTTCTACGGATTCAAAATCAACATCACCGCACAGTTTTCCGTCAGCCTGTCTGTGAATACCTACATCTATTACGACCGCACCGTCCTTGACATATGACGCGTCGATCATTTTTGGACGGCCGATTGCCACAATCAGAATGTCAGCCCGTTTACAAACACTTCTTAGATCCTTTGTATGAGAATGACATACAGTTACTGTGGCGTTTTCCCTGAGCATCAGCATAGCCATCGGTTTCCCGACAATATTACTGCGGCCGATAATGACACATTCCTTTCCGTCAATTTCAACACCGCTGCGTTTCAGCAGCTGTATTATGCCGGCCGGCGTGCATGACAGATATCCCGGCTGCCCAATACAAAGCTTGCCGACACTGTCCGGATGAAAACCGTCAACATCCTTGTCTGGTCGTATAGCCCGAATCAGTCTGTCCTCGTTTATCTGAGACGGAACCGGGAGCTGAACCAAAATCCCGTCCACCGTGTCATCATCATTTAATTCCTCCACAAGATCAAACAAAACATCCTCTGTTGTATCACCCGGAAGTTCATGAGATACCGAACGAATACCGACATAATCACATGCTTTTTTCTTGTTAGCAACATAAACAGCTGATGCCGGGTCATCTCCGACAAGAACCACCGCCAATGTGCGTTTCAGCCCGCGTTCACGTACCTTTTCGCGGCATTCATCCTTAATCTGAGCCGCTATCGCCTTACCGTCTATTATTTTTGCCATTAATGCCTCCTTTATTTCTGTATTATTACAAAATCTGTATTATTGCAAAATCACCATCGGTCACTCAATATATGCAATTTTATCCCTGATACTCTGCATATGTATATCCGTACGATTGATCACATCCGCGCACGCCCGCAATTCATATACAATGTCCTCAGCGTCACGCACATTCTTTTTGTATTTCACGGTATGCTCCAGGCTCGCCCAAAAGTCCATGGTAAT
>JAGABX010000146.1 GCA_017614395.1 Eubacterium sp. | reverse complement strand
GCAGAGAATCTCATTTATCAGCGATGATTTTCCTGAGCCGGATACACCGGTAACACAGGTCATGATCCCTATCGGGATTTTGACATCTATGTTTTTCAGGTTATTGACGGCGGCGCCCTGTATCGTCAGGTAATCATTGGGTTTTCGACGTTTTTCCGGAACAGGTATCTCCAGTTTGTGGGAGAGGTATTTGCCGGTTATTGACATTTTGTTTTTCATTATGTCAGAGGCTGTTCCCTCCGCCACCACCTCGCCACCGTGGGAACCGGCGCCGGGGCCGATATCAACGATATGGTCGGCAGCCATCATTGTTTCCTCGTCATGCTCGACGACGATCAGTGTGTTGCCGAGGTCGCGTAACTTTTTCAGAGTTGCGATGAGTTTGCTGTTATCACGCTGGTGCAGACCGATGCTCGGCTCGTCGAGGATGTAGGCGACACCTACCAGACCGGATCCGATCTGCGTAGCCAGCCGGATTCGTTGTGCCTCGCCGCCGGAGAGTGTGCCGGTGGCTCGCGACAGGTTCAGGTAGTCCAATCCTACATCAACCAAAAAACCGAGACGAGATCGGATCTCCTTCAGAATGAGGCGCCCTATCTGTTTCTGGCGGTCGGTGAGTTCAACCTCATCCATAAAGGTTTTCAGTTTCATGATAGGCATGTCGCAGAGCTCGGAGATGTTACGGTCTCCTATTGTTACTGCGAGTGATTCGGGTTTCAGTCTGCGCCCGCCGCATTCATCACAGGGAGTGATCTGCATTAATGCTTCGTATTCCTGACGTGCCCAGTCAGATGAGGTTTCACGATAGCGCTGTTTGATGTTTGTAAATATCCCGTCAAATGCGACATGGTACTGACCACGTCCGTTGCGGCTCTCATAACTCACATCCACACGTCGGTCACCGGTCCCGTACCACAGGACATCATGGATTTTTTTCGGGTAATCCTCCCATGGAGTATCGAGGTCAAACCCGTATGCGCCGGCAACGCCCTCCAGCATGCAGCGGGAATAACTGTCCTCCTTCACCACCGATGCCCAACCGGGCGCGACAATGCAGCCTTCTTTTATGGAAAGCGTTGGATCCGGGATGATCAGCTCCTCATCAAATTCCATTTTAAATCCGAGACCGTTGCAGACCGGACATGCGCCGAACGGATTGTTGAAGGAAAAACTCCTCGGTTCGATCTCATCAATGCTGATGCCGCAGTCGGCACAGGAAAAGCTCTGGGAGAAGTGGAGTTCATACGATTCGTTCGTGCCTTTTCCGACACTCCGGTTCAAGTCGTCGGCTCCGGCAGGTTCGGGTTCGTTGTTTTTTATCTTATCTGGCAGTATCTCTACGGTCATCAATCCGTCTGCAATCTTCATGACGTTCTCGATGGAGTCGGTCATTCTCTTTTCGATGCCCTCACGGATTTTCAGACGGTCAACAACTATGTCGATATTGTGTTTTATGTTTTTATCGAGAGTGATTTCCTCTGTCAGATCATACAGGCTGCCGTCGACACGGACACGTACATAACCGCTTTTTTTGGCGCGATCGAGGACCTTTTCATGACGTCCCTTGCGCCCACGGACAACAGGTGCCAGGAGTGACATACGGGTTCCCTCGGGGAGACGCATCAGTTCGTCAACGATCTGGTCAACAGTTTGTTTTTCGATTGGTTTTCCGCAATTCGGACAGTGAGGTGTCCCGACACGTGCGTAGAGGAGACGGAAATAATCATAAATCTCGGTTACGGTTCCGACTGTTGAACGTGGGTTGCGGTTTGTGGTTTTCTGATCGATGGAGATAGCGGGTGGCAGTCCTTCAATGCTCTCGACATCGGGTTTTTCCATCTGGCCGAGGAATTGCCTGGCGTAGGAGGACAGGGATTCCATGTACCGGCGCTGCCCCTCGGCATAGATGGTGTCAAATGCAAGAGAGGATTTGCCGGATCCGGACAGACCGGTGAGTACAACAAACTCATCGCGTGGGATTTCCAGGCTGATGTTTTTAAGATTGTGCTCCTTGGCTCCGCGGATGCGGATCATTTTTTTATTATCGTTTGATTTTTTTGCAGGCATTTTTGTTCCTCTGTTAATATGGATTCTTCGGATAGTTTTGTACGCTGAGGTGTCTATTGTACGCGGGAATGACATTTTGTTTTATTGCAGACGCAATGTTTCAGCTCTGGTCGCGTATTTCTCTCATGTGCTTTTTATACTCCAGCATCCGGTCGCGGTATTTTGCGGCAGATTCAAAATCCAGTTCTGTAGCCGCGTGGTTCATTTTCTTCATCAGGTCGCGGACGGCTTTTTCCAGTTCTTTGTAACTCATGGACTCCGGATCTTTTTCTATCTCTGAAGTGTCGGCATCTGCCTTTGACGAGATGCGGATGAGGTCACGGACAGCCTTGTGTATGGATTGTGGTGTGATTCCGTGCTCCTGATTGTATCTGTCCTGGATCTCACGACGACGGTTGGTCTCGGAGATCGCATTCCTCATTGAATCTGTTTCGGTATCAGCGTACATCACGACGCGGCCGTCGACATTGCGCGCGGCACGTCCTATGGTCTGGATCAGTGAGGTCTCCGAACGCAGGAAGCCCTCCTTGTCCGCGTCGAGGATGGCAACTAATTGCACCTCAGGAATGTCCAGACCCTCGCGTAGCAGGTTGATCCCGACGAGGACATCGAATTTATCAAGACGCATGTCGCGGATTATCTCCGCCCGTTCGAGAGTGTCGATGTCGGAGTGGAGATAGCGGACGCGGATATCGGCTTCCTTCAAATATTTGGTCAGATCCTCAGCCATGCGCTTGGTCAGGGTGGTGACCAGGACCTTGCCATGTATCTGCTGATTATCGTTAGAGTCATCTGACGTGTTTGTTCCGATCGGTACTATGGACTTCGGAGCTTCGGAAATCTCTTCTGATAGTTTGGTAGCCGGAGCGATATCGGACGTTCCGCTCCGTTTAGTCACCCGTCTGATCTCCCCGATCAGATCATCCACCTGTCCGTGAACCGGACGGACAACAACCTCAGGGTCGAGGAGTCCGGTGGGACGTATGATCTGTTCCGCTCGCAGAAGCTCATGGCTCGCCTCGTATTTTGCAGGTGTTGCGGAAACAAACAGCATCTGGTTTATGTGTGATTCAAATTCCTCAAATGACAGCGGACGGTTGCATTTCGCTGATGGTAGGCGGAATCCGAAATCAACAAGAGTGGATTTGCGCGACTGGTCACCGTTATACATTCCGCCGATCTGTGGGATCGTCATGTGCGACTCGTCCACTATGATGAGGAAGTCATCTGGAAAATAATCGAGCAGTGTGTGTGGTGAGTCGGCAGGTGTCAGACCGTTTAAGTGCATGGAATAGTTCTCAATACCCGAACAGAAACCGGTCTCTCGCAGCATTTCAATATCAAAATGCGTCCGCTCGGAGATGCGTTGCAGTTCGAGGAGTTTGCCTTCCTTTTTGAACTTTTTCTCCTGCTCCGCGAGCTCCGCCTCAATCCGTCGGATCGCCTCCTCCATTTTGTCGGGAGCCACTACGTAGTGGGACGCCGGGAACACGACCATGTGCTCCAGCGTGTTCAACGGTTCTCCGGTCAGTACGTCTATCTCTGTGATGCGGTCGACCTCGTCACCGAAAAACTCTACACGGAATGCCCAGTCGGTTGCCGATGCGGGGAATATCTCGACTGTGTCGCCGCGCACGCGAAACGTCCCACGGTGGAAATCCATGTCGTTTCGGGTGAACTGGATGTCGATCAGCCGGCGGATCACATCATCGCGGTCGCGTTCCATCCCCGGCCGCAGAGAGACGGTCATGTTCTGGTAATCAATGGGTGAGCCGAGACCGTAGATGCAGGAAACGCTGGAGATGATCACCACATCACGACGTTCCGTCAGGGCGGCTGTCGCGGAGTGGCGGAGTTTGTCTATCTCGTCATTGATCGATGAATCCTTTTCAATATATGTATCCGTCGAGGGCACATAGGCCTCCGGCTGGTAGTAATCATAATAGGAAACGAAATACTCCACCGCGTTCTCGGGAAAAAATTCCTTGAACTCGCCGTAGAGCTGTGTCGCGAGCGTTTTATTGTGGGCGATGACGAGAGTTGGTTTATCCAGTTCCTGTATGACATTCGCCATCGTGAAGGTTTTGCCCGAGCCGGTCACGCCGAGCAGGGTTTCAAACTGGTTGCCCTCACGGAAACCGCGGACAATCTGTTCAATCGCCTGCGGCTGGTCGCCGGTGGGCTCGAAAGGCTTGTGAAGTTTAAAGGGCATGCGGTCCTCCTGTCCTGTCTGTTTTGTCAATGGATGGTCCTATCGGTGGGTGATTATCAGTATAGCACATACGGTTCCGTTTGTAAAGAGGAAAAACAAACAAATGTTCTATACTTGAAAACATGTCAGGATCAGTGTGAGAGATGAGCTTAATGCAGTATAAAGCCTTTCGGCAATTAACTATTGTAAATCACAAAAAAATATGATAGAGTAATACCTATGAAAAAGCAAAGAATCGAACTGTCACGTGCATTTATCAGAAGACTGCTGATAGTCGTTGCTGCCGCATTTTTGGCATCTATGCTGTTTGCCTTTTTCTTTCAGACACATATGCTGGAAAAGAGCGCGGCATCAAGGTT
Source organism: Eubacterium sp. (assembly GCA_017614395.1). Lineage (GTDB taxonomy): Bacteria > Bacillota > Clostridia > Lachnospirales > Lachnospiraceae > Eubacterium_F. Next base: position 64,956 of record JAGABX010000146.1, on the reverse strand, counting down.
GGATACGGATGCACATGACGTGAAAAAGGACATAGATGACGCATCGGATAAAAATCTGTTGTGGCTTACGAGGGTGATTGCCCGAAAAATAAACAGCCTCAAAACCGTAACTCATGAGGAGCTGGTTCGTCTGACGCGTATTTACCGTGTTCGTGAGATTAATATAATAGATGAAAATGGAATTATAACAATCTCAACGAACAATGATTTTGTAGGCTATGATATGCGGGATGGCGAACAGTCTGCGGAGTTTATGTGCCTTCTCGACGGGAGTCATGAGGAATATGTCCAAAAATACGGGCCCATGTCTCTGAAACCGGAGCTCTCGCGGAAATATGCAGGTGTTGTGCTGAAGGCGGGAGGATTTGTCGAGGTAGGCCATGACAGTGACAGTTTTCAAAAATAAATAAAGGATGAGGTCAAACAGGTTTCAAAAAACCGTCATGTCGGTCAGACCGGGAGTGTTATCATCGCTGATGAGGACGGATACGTTGTTAACGACAGGGATGGACATGAAGGGGAAAAAATAGAGGATACGGGACTTAAGCTTGATCGCGAGAACGTGCCTGCTGAACGGGTATTTACTGCGGAGGTTCACGGGAGGAGTTGTTACTGCCTGTATATGTTGTCAGAGGGATATGTCATAGTACCTGTGCTGCCGGAGAGTGAATTACTGGATGAGCGTAATTTTGCGTTACTGACGATGGGCGCGGTTGAGATAACCTTTTTCGTAGGACTCTTTTTCATACTTTTTCTGTTGTTCAGGAGACATCAGGAGACAACGGCTGAGGCAGCGCGTATCGAGCACGAGTTGTCTATTGCGAAACAGATCCAGGAGTCTGCCCTGCCTGTTGGTGTTTCTCCTTTTCCGGATCGGACGGAATTTTCGCTCCACGCGTCGATGGATGCGGCCAGGGAGGTCGGGGGAGATTTTTATGATTTCTTCCCAATGGATGATGGCAGATTGGTGTTTCTGATCGCGGATGTTTCCGGAAAGGGAATTCCGGCCGCCATGTTCATGATGACTTCCAAGTCGCTGATTCGCAGCCGGGCGGATCAGGCTGAGACACTGGCCGGCGTTTTCGAGCAGGTGAATGACAGACTCTGTGACGGAAATGAGTCCGGGATGTTTTTGACGGCATGGATGGGAGCCCTTGATATCGAAACAGGTATGGTTCGATTTGTTAATGCAGGACATAACGCACCGGTTTTGATCAGGGATGGGAAAGCTTCATTTGTGGAACAGTCACCGGGACTGATGCTCGCCATGATGGAGGAGATGGAATACACTGAGCAGTTGATAGAACTGGTTCCTGGCGATATACTGTATCTGTATACTGATGGAGTAACAGAGGCGTCAAAAGAGGATGAGAGCCGTTTGGGAAATGACAGATTGTTAGAGATTCTCTCCGGAAATTACGGAACAGGTGAGGAGGCGTGCCGCAGGATATGTGAAACGGTGCGGGAACAGGTCGATGTGTTTGCGGAAGGCGCGGAACAGTTTGACGACATCACGCAGGTGTGTCTGTATTATGAAGGGAGCTGATATAATGTCAGAAGAAAATGATAATCTGTACCGGAAAAAAAGCATGGATCGGATATCGTCTCCGGAGCAGCTGGATGACTATATCCGCGTAACATCACCGTCGGTCTGGTTAGTGCTGATCGCGATGATATTGTTGTTGTCCGGCACACTGGTCTGGAGTATTTTCGGAACAGTGGAAGTGGCAGACGCGGATGGAAATGATATGGAGATACATCCGATCACATTTGTTACTAATTAATGAAAAATAATTCAGAAAATATAATAGGGCTAATTGAAAAACAATTTGAAAACAAGCTTTATATAAATCAGAGGATATTGTAATGGTAAAACAACCGGTCAGACACCTCGCGGCCAGGGTTCCGATGGTCATGCAATTGGAGACTCTGGAATGCGGAGCAGCCTGTTTATGCATGATCATGGGCTATTATAACAAGTGGATTCCTTTGGAGCAGGCGCGTTTGGATTGCGGTGTCAGCAGGGATGGCTCCAATGCGAAAAACATTGTTTTAGCTGCGAGAAACTACGGGTTCAATGCTAAGGGTTATAAATATGAAATGGTAGAAGACCTCAGAAAACATGGTATCTTTCCTTGTATTATTCACTGGGGTTTTAACCATTTTGTTGTATTGCGCGGGTTCAGGGGAGACAAAGCCCTTATAAATGATCCGGCGCGAGGAGAGGTTGCTGTCCCGTTGAAAATGTTCGATGAACAGTTTACCGGAATAGTACTTGAGATTGCGCCGGGAGAGAATTTTGAGCCGAGCGGGAAACCGAAATCCACGAGTTCATATATCTTGAAACACCTGTGGTCAGGTCGCGTTTCTTTTGTGTTTGTTGTGATTACAACGGTGATCACTTCTCTCATTGGACTGATCAGCTCCGGATTCTCACGTGTGTTTATGGATTACCTTCTTCCGGGAGAAAAACCGGACTGGGTGGTTCCTTTTTTTGTTGGATTGACAGCGCTGAACCTGATCCAGATAGTTTCATCCGCCATTAATGCTGTTTATTCGTTGAAACTCAAGGGAAGGTCAACATCGATAGGACATGCAAAATTCATGTGGAAGGTTTTGAGACTGCCCATGAGCTTTTTTTCGCAGCGAATGGCCGGGGATATCCAGGGGCGGAAAAACAGCAATTATTCCATATCGTCTCAGATTGTCCATACTATTGCGCCGTTGGTGCTGAATGCGGTTATGATGGTGTTCTATCTGGTAGTTATGTTCAGGCATTCGTGGATATTGAGTTTGATCGGACTCCTGTCTGTGACAGCCAATCTGTGGATGTCACGGGTCATCAGTAAAAAGCGCATCAATATCACCCGGGTTTCCATGCGGGATCAGGGGAAGCTTTCAGCGGCCACATCCGGTGCTATGGTAATGATCGAGAGCATCAAGGCCAGCGGAGCCGAGAATGGATATTTTGAAAAATGGTCTGGGTATCAGGCATCAGCCAACACACAGAATGTACGTTACGAGAAACTCAACCAGTATTTGGGAATGGTGCCGGAAATGATCCAATCGGTTTTGGCTATAGTCATCACGATCATCGGAGTCTGGATGACGATGCAGGGCGAGTTTACGGTCGGTATGATCATGGCATTTCAGGGTTATCTGACTCATTTTACAGATCCGGCGGAACAACTGATCTCAGCCGGTCAGAAAATCCAGGAATTGAGAACGAGTATTGAACGCATCGAGGATGTCATGGAGTATCCGGATGCACCTGCTTTCGATGAAAAAGAAGAGCCCGAGGAGTATGACAAGTTGTCCGGATGTTTGTCCATGCGCCATGTGACTTTTGGATATTCACCGCTTGATAAACCTTTGATTGAGGATTTTAATTTAGAGATACGGACAGGGCAGCGTGTTGCAATAGTCGGAGCAACCGGTTGCGGCAAGTCCACTCTGGCGAAACTGATATCCGGGTTGTACGAACCATGGGAAGGAGAAATCCTGTTTGATGACAAGCCAATCGATACGATAGACAGGGATGTTTTTACCGGGTCACTGGCTGTTGTGGATCAGGATATAATACTTTTTGAGGATACTATTGAAAACAATATAAAAATGTGGGATTCCACGATTGAGGATTATGAAATGATCGTGGCAGCCCGGGATGCGCAGATTCATGATGATATCATGCAACGTGACGGAGGATACAAATACAAAATAACAGAAGGTGGCAGGGATTTTTCCGGCGGGCAGAAACAGCGACTTGAGATTGCCCGCGTTATGGCGCAGGATCCGACGATGATCATTATGGATGAGGCTACCAGCGCATTGGATGCCAGAACAGAGTACGAGGTGGTGAAGTCAATTCAAAATCGCGGAATAACATGTATTGTTATCGCACACCGGCTCTCAACGATCCGGGACTGTGATGAAATCATCTTTTTAGATAAAGGAAAGGTTGCTGAACGGGGCACGCATGAAGAATTGATGGCACTGAATGGAAAATACAGGGAATTGGTGACGAGCGAATGAGTTGGTTTGACGAACAGATACGTGAGCGCAAGGAAGCCGACATGACGGAGATCGAGGAGACCTTTCGTCAGATGGCGAGCGCGGTAAAGAGCGGCCGGATGAGTGATGCTCTGAATGATGATCGGCAAGGCGCTGCGTCTGCGATCGGAGAGATTTTGAATTATTATCATGTAAAGGCGCGTGAGGTACCTGAGGAGCTGCAGGATCTGAATGACGTGCTGGAGTATCTCCTGAGACCCTGTGGTATCATGCGCCGAACCGTGCATTTGGAACGGGGATGGTATCATGATGCTGCAGGTCCCATGCTGGGACGACGTATTTCGGACGGAAGTGTTGTAGCATTGATGCCGCACAGGCTCTCAGGGTATAGATTTTTTGATCAAAAAAAGAAAAAGTATGTGCGTGTGAACCGTAAGAATCAGGATGAGATTGAACCGGAGGCATTTGCTTTTTATAAATCATTTCCGCCCCGGAGAATGAGCCTGAAGGATCTGGTGAAATATATCGTGATGCAGGTTTCGGCGGGAGATGTCATCCTGCTCGTCATGATGCTGCTGTTGGTGACAGGCGTAGGCATGATCACTCCGCATCTGACTTCCATGCTTTATTCGGATGTGTTGAAATCAGGGAGCAGGCAGGGATTGATTGGGATAGGTATATTTATGATTTCTGTCACGGTCACAGCGATGCTGTTTAAAGCGGCATCATCTCTTGCTTCGGGGAGAATAAGCACAAAACTCTCACTGTCAGTTGAGGCGGCTACGATGATGCGTGTTCTGTCGCTGCCGGCAGACTTTTTCAAAAAATACAGTGTCGGGGAACTGACGAATCGTGTGGAGTGCATGAATTCCCTGTCAGACCAGATTGTGAGCATGGTTTTGTCGACGGGATTGTCAAGCCTGTTTTCATTGGTTTATGTGTTCCAGATTTTTTATTTCACGCCGTCACTCGTGGAACCGGCATTGATCGTGATTTTAGTGACGGTTCTGGTATCGGCGTTTACAATGATTTTGCAGATCCGTGTTTCCAGAAAGCAGATGGAACACGAAGCAAAGGAGAGCGGCATCAGTTATTCCATGATATCAGGGATACAGAAGATACGTCTGGCCGGGGCGGAAACGAGGGCGTTTGCGCGCTGGGGGAAGGTTTTTGCGGAAGGAGCGAGACTGACTGCCAATCCGCCGTTCATCGTCCGGATCGGCGGTGCGCTCAGCGCAGGTGTATCATTAGTTGGAACGACGGTTATCTATTTTATGGCGGTTGATACACAGGTGGCGGTATCCGAATATTTTGCGTTCAATTCTCTGTACGGGATGGTCAGCGGCGCATTTATTGCACTGGCGGGGATTGCAACCCAGATTGCGTCGGTCAAGCCTACTTTGGAGATGGTAGAGCCGATCATGTCTGCCGAGCCGGAGATTGATGAAGGTAAAACCGTGATCACGAGTCTCATGGGCGGAATCGAGCTGAGCCATGTTACATTTCGTTATCGCGAAGATATGCCTGCGGTGTTGGAGGATTTCAGTCTCAAGATTCGGCCTGGACAGTACATTGCCGTTGTCGGTCAGACGGGTTGCGGAAAAAGCACGTTGATGCGGATACTTCTCGGATTTGAAAAACCTCAGAAGGGCGCTGTTTATTACGATGGGAAGGATTTAAACTCCATTGATCCGAAATCACTCCGGAGGCAGGTTGGTTCCGTTATGCAGGACGGCAAGGTTTTCATGGGAGACATTTATTCCAACATTGTGATATCAGCGCCGTGGCTGACATTGGATGAAGCGTGGGAGGCAGCGGAACTGGCGGGACTGGCAGAGGATATTCGCAGCATGCCGATGGGTATGAATACAATGATCACTGAGGGTTCCGGAGGTATTTCAGGAGGACAGAGGCAGCGTCTGATGATCGCGCGCGCCGTGGCACCGAAGCCCCGCATACTGATGTTTGATGAGGCTACGTCAGCGCTTGATAACATCACGCAAAAGCATGTATCGGAGGCATTGGACAGCATGAAATGTACAAGGATTGTCATAGCTCACCGGCTCTCGACCATACGTCAGTGTGACAGGATAGTGGTTTTGGACGGAGGGCATATTGTAGAGGACGGAACCTATGAGGAACTGATCGCCAGAAACGGCAGTTTTGCAGAGTTGGTTGAGCGTCAGAGATTGGGTGAATAGTGGTGGCATTATTTACCGGTATGATAATGCAAAGCAGATTCGATACAATAAATGAATTAAATTATTATAGGAAGGGATGAGAATTATGAGTTTGGAGATCAGAAAAAAACCGGAGGGAAGCAAATTAGTCGTTGAGCTGGAGGGACGGTTGGATACAATCACTGCGCAACAGCTTGAGAAGGAACTGCGAACTGCGGTGGACGGCGTCACGGAGCTTGTTTTTGAAATGACCGGGCTTACCTATATCACATCGGCAGGGCTCCGGGTAATATCGGCGGCTATGAAGGTCATGAAAAAGCAGGGACATATGGTTTTACGAAACATGTCTCCGGATGTACGTGAAGTATTTGATGTTACCGGTTTATCCAATATAATGAATATAGAATAGTATTGCGGTTTAAAAACATCGCGCCGGCAACAGTACGTAACAAGCCTATCGTATCACACTTTCGCGCCGTTTCTTTTTGGATTTATACAGATCCTCATCTGCGTTTTTCAGTATGGTAGGCAGTTCGATATCAGTGCCGGTTTCAAATTCGAAGCAGCCAAGTGAAATGCCGACATAGTAGGGATGTGAGCCGTCAGCGTTCACTTTTTCACAGTAGGCGGATACTTTTTCACGGAATGAATCGATTGTAAACTCCATGTTGTCGCCGCAGTAAAACAGTGCCATGAACTCATCGCCGCCGGTACGTCCCAGCGGACTCCCCTCCGGCAAAGCGTTTGCTATTGCGGCAGCGGCGACGCATATCGCGTCATCACCGGCAGTGTGGCCGAATGTGTCGTTTATCTGTTTCAGGTGATCGAGATCCGCCATTACCGCTACGAAATGAGATCCCTTTCGATGTTCGTGGACGAGGTTGAACGCTTCCCCCATCGCGCCGGCACGGTTCAGATGACCGGTCAGCGGATCGTGGCTGGCTGTATAGTCAAGGATCTGGTTTTTCTCTCTGAGCATTGTCAGTGTTTCTTTTTGATCCAGTGCGAGATAGAGGTAACGCAGGGCGCTGCCGATGTGCAGTGACATCGTGTAGTAGAACAGCATGCGGCTGACATCCAGCTCGACGCACATGATCCCGTAGTGGATGTTGCCGTAAAACAGTAAAAAGGTTGCCATATGGCTTTTGGTGTCTCCGGAGGTGTAGTCGGTCAGCTCACCCGGTTCGATGACGGGTGCGGTTTCATCGTATGCGCGAATGTCCTTCCCGTCCTGGAACATGCGCAGATACAGGCGATCCGGAGTAAACATCTTGTCTTTATCAGTGAGTTGTTTCGGCTCTTCTAACAGACATATATAGGAACGTTTTGTATTCAGCAGGGAGATCTGTCGTCCTAAACTTCGGAAAAATCCCGACAATGTTATGTCCTCAGTAAAAAGGTTCCGGTTCAGGAGAGAGGCAGCGATATTGTCAACCTTTAACTGGTCAATGATTCGCTGTCCCTCGACCCGGTCGGTAAACGGACTCTCGTCATCGCCCTCCACATTTGTATTCATTTCCCGACACCCGCATGAGGCACGTACCAGAAAATCAGCCGGCAGTATGCAGGAGGTAAAATCGCCGTCCCCGGAGAGATAGGAGATCGCTTTTTCAACCGCAACCTTGGCTACCTTGCGGAAATCCTGATAAACCGTTGATAGGGGCGGATCCATGTACCTCGAGGTTGGGATATTGTCAAAACCTGTAACAGCGATATCTCGCCCCGGTTCGAGACCGCGGCTTTTCAGCACCCGATAGACGCTGACAGCCATATCATCGTTGGCGCAGACAATGGCATCGGGTAAACCGCGCATGTCAAGCGCTTTTTCTATGAGACGGTCAACATTCTCCGTGAAATCTCCGTATACTATGCGATCCATCGGGACGGATATGTCATGCTCCTTCATAGTGTCCTCGAAAGCGCGGAGACGCATATATGCATCTGCAACCTTTCTCGGGCCTGACACAAACATGATGTCCCGGTAGCCGTGGACGTCCAACAGATGCTCCAAACATGATTTCATGCCATGGTAGTTATCTATCGTAACGTTGATGCAACCCGGCATTTCCGTATCGTCCTCCATGATGATGACAGGTACGTCCGGCAGATGCGACAGAAATTCCTGCAGGGGGAGCGGGTCGACAACACCGGAGACCGTGCTGAACGAAATGATCAGGATATCGGGGCGCTCATACCGGCTGTAGCCGAACAGCGAATAATAATGATAATCAAATCCTTTGTCGAGATATATGCTGGCATCGATGTAGCGTCTCGCGTCCAGACCCTGATACAGACGTATATCAACATCAGCCTCATTAAAAAAGTGGCTGATCGCGGTGCCGATCTTGCTTGAGTTTTCTGTGTGAAGGCTGCCGGTCATGATACCGACGACCGGCCTGTGCTGCATGGAATCAGTTTTTTGGTTTGCCATAGCGGGTTCTTCTTTCTGTATATTATTATTTTAGTCTGTCTGCTTGTCGGTTTATTCAGCAGGTTACTCGGTAAAATCCGGTATTGGGTAACGCTCTGATGAGTTTACATATTTGCATTATACAAAAAATATACGATGGGCGCAAGTATTTTTGAAACCGATTTTTTCAAAAAAAGGTTGACATTCCGACACTGTTTGTACTATAATAATGCCCGTGACGCGAATTCGGACACCAAAAGCCCCGGTGGATGGATTCGAATATCAGTTGCAAACGGCGGGTTTCGGACATTTCCCGCAGAGGTTTGCGTGTAGAAGTTGGAGGAAAACAAGGATGAAGACTTATGTTGCTAAGGCATCCGAGGTAGAACGCAAGTGGTATGTGATCGATGCTGAGGGCAGAACGCTCGGTCGTCTGTCATCAGAGGTTGCGAACATACTGCGCGGCAAAAAAAAGCCGATCTATACACCGTCTGTCGATACAGGTGATTATGTGATCATCATCAACGCAGAAAAGGTGGCAACTACCGGCAAGAAACTTGATCAGAAGATGTACTATCATCATTCGGATTATGTCGGTGGAATGAAGGAGACAACTCTCCGCGATATGCTTCGCAAAAAACCGGAGTATGTTATCACTCATGCAGTCAAAGGTATGCTTCCGAAGGGCAAACTCGGACGTCAGATGATCAAAAAGCTGCACGTCTATGCCGGACCGGAACATGAGCATGCGGCACAGAAGCCGGAAGCTCTTGAGATTTGATAAGAAAGGAGAGATAACATGGCTTCACAGACATTTTACGGCACCGGAAGGAGAAAATCCAGTGTTGCCCGTGTGTATATAACACCGGGTACCGGCAAGGTGACCATCAATAAAAAGGACATGGACGATTATTTCGGTTTGGAAACGCTGAAGATCATCGTTCGCCAGCCGTTAGAGCTTACCGGCACGGCTGACAAATACGACGTAAAGGTCAATGTTTACGGCGGTGGGTTTACCGGACAGGCAGGCGCGATCCGTCACGGAATCGCAAGAGCTTTGAACGAGGCGGATGCGGATTTCCGTCCGGCTCTCAAAAAAGCCGGTTTCCTGACTCGTGACCCGAGAGAGAAAGAGCGTAAAAAGTACGGTCTCAAAAAGGCCCGCAGAGCGCCGCAGTTTTCCAAACGATAAGATTACGGACGAAATGGAAACAACAAAGATGCCCCATGCAAGCTTGCTTGCGATGAGGCATCTTTTTGTTTTCGATTTCACTATTTAACTTTTTATTGACTAATCTCCCTAAAAAGGGTATAATGAAGAATGGCTTTTTATTGAGTTTTTTCTTTATTATACATCTTACGTAATACATATTACTGAATGGAGGGCATGAGGATGTCAATTAGAATCAAGATCATCGTTGCAATTGTGCTTTGCGCCGTACTCGCAGTGGGAACCGTGGGTACCATCAGCATCATCAATTCCGGTAACGTTGCGGTAGAGGACGCGGAGGAGCAGATGAAGGCTGTGTGCGCGGAACAGGCAGAGAAAGCGAACACGCTGATCCTCAAGATCGAACAGTCGGTGAATACGCTGGCTGAGGTTGTGATGCAGCGTTTCGATGTGAATCAGTTTAAGAAGGACAAAAAGTACGCGGACGACTTCACGAGGGATATCGAGGGAGATGCGTTGACTTTTTCTAAAAACACGGATGGTGCGATCTGTTCCTATATTCGCTATAATCCGGATTATTCCAACCCGACCTCGGGACTCTTTTTCACGAGGAATTCGACGAAGGAGGATTTCGAGAGCGTGACGCCGACGGATTTCTCTCAGTTTGACCCGGGCGATCTCGAGCATGTGGGCTGGTATTACATCCCGGTGCAGAACAAAGCGCCGCTCTGGATGGATCCGTATCTGAATGCCAATATCAATATCTATATGATATCATATGTCGTGCCTCTGTATGACAGCGAGGGAGAGTCCATCGGAATCGTTGGCATGGATATCGACTTCACAGTTTTGAGCGAGATGGCGAGCAGTGTCAGCCTGTATGAGTCCGGCAAGGGATATCTCCTGAATGCAGCGGGCAATGTCCTTTATGACGACGTGCTGGAGACCGGTGACGATTTCGCCGCAAAGGATGGAATGAGCGATGTGGCAGCTGCAATTAAATCCAACTCGGGCATGATGGAGGCCATGAGTTTCTCCGATGCTGAGGGTGACAAGGAAACCTGCTACTATGAGCTGTCTAACGGGATGAAATTCGGCGTGATCGCAACATCAGAGGATATCAATTCAAATGCCAGGTCTTTACAGCTGATAATCCTTCTGGTAGGGGCAGGTGTGCTGGTTGTCGTGATCGTGATCGGACTCCTCTTGTCACTGACAATTACCAAACCACTCCGAAAACTGAACGGCGTTATCGACGATACGGCCAATCTACGTTTGAAAGCGGATCCGACGATCGAATCGCTGAGCCGTCATCATGACGAACTGGGCAAAATGGCGAAATCCGTCATGCAGATGCGCGTGGCCCTGGCGGACATGGTCGGAAACATGCAGTCTATCCAGACGACAATCACGGATTCGACCGTGGAGCTGGATGGAATCATGAAAGAAAACAACAATATGTCCGAGGATAATTCCGCAGTTCTTGAGGAACTGAGCAGTTCTCTGGTAGAGACAGCAGCAGATGCCGGTCGGGTTACGGAAAAAGTTGACTCCGCCAGGAAAAACTCTGAGACAATATATGAGCTCATTGATGAGGGACGTGAGGCTGCCGATAGTCTCGCTACCAAGGCGAAGGAACTGGAAAATTTCGCAGAGAAATCCAAGGAAAAACTGCATGAGGTGTATGAGAATATCAAGGTTGATGCAGAAAAAGCAACCGAGCAGTCCAAGGCTGTTGAGAGGATCAATGAACTGACCGATAACATTCAGGCCATATCCGGCCAGACAAATCTGCTTGCGCTGAATGCCTCCATCGAGGCGGCACGTGCCGGGGAGGCAGGAAAGGGATTTGCGGTTGTTGCATCGGAGATCGGAGTTCTGGCATCTCAGACATCCGAAACTGTCGGGCATATTGATGAGATTGTTGCACAGGTAAATGCAGCTGTGACAAACATGCGCAGCTGCATAGAGACTACAACCGGATTCCTCGGCGAAACTGTTATGAGTGACTATGAGTCGTTTGAGAAAACCGGAAAGGAATATGGTACGGTGGCTCAGGATTTCATCGAACGAATGGGCAATATCGGTGATGCGACCGGTCAGATGGCGAGCGGTATGAATGACATAGCTGATTCTGTTGAGAACATCAATGAGATGATCCATCGTTCAGAGGAAGCAGTTCATACTGTGGCTGAGAAATCGATTCGGGTTACAACGGCAACAACAGACGGATATGAGAAATTACAGAACAACGAACAGAGTGTGGTTGAGTTGGAGAACATCATCACACGATTTGAGGTTTAAAAATGAAAAACGATATGATAGAGATTCGCTGGCACGGCCGCGGCGGACAGGGGGCTAAAACAGCAAGCCAGCTACTCGCTGACGCGGCTTTTTCCGCCGGAAACTATGTACAGTCGTTTCCGGAATACGGTCCGGAGAGATCCGGGGCGCCCATCACGGCATATAACAGGATTTCGAAGGAACGTTGCAACATCCATTCCAATATCTATGAGCCTGATTATGTTGTGGTAGTGGACGAAACGTTGTTGGAGAGCGTGGATGTCACGAGCGGGCTGAGTGTGGACGGTGCAATCATAGTGAATACGGAGAAAACTCCAGATGAAATACGACCGCAGCTGAAGGGCTATTCCGGACGGGTATGTACTATAGATGCACGGACGATATCCATTGATTGTTTAGGAAGGTATTTCCCGAACACCCCTATGCTTGCGGCGGTTGTCGCGGTCAGCGGCTGTGTTGAGAAGAAATCCTTTTTAAAGGATATGGAGAGTTCATATTCCCACAAGTTCGCGAAAAAGCCACAGGTGATTGAGGGGAATCTCAAATGCTTGCGGAGGGCTATGGACGAGGTACAGGGTTAAATCGAATCAATATATAAAAAAGGAGAATGAAAATGTCAATGAAGGCAGCGGATATCCATGAGGGTATCGCCTGGCAGGATATGACTACCGGTTGTGAGATATATGAGCCGGGTACGTCGAGGATTACAAAAACCGGTGAATGGCGCTCACGCACGCCTGTCTGGAATCCGGAAAAATGCAAACAGTGTCTGATGTGTACACCGTATTGTCCGGATTCATCGATACCGGTTGTCGGAGGAAAAAGAACGGATTTTGATTATGATCACTGTAAAGGATGCGGAATCTGCCTGAAGGTATGTCCGTTTCAAGCGATCAGTTGGGAGGATGAGAAATGAGTATCAGAGAACGGCTTTCCGGTAACGAGGCCATTGCTACGGCGATGCGCCAGATCAATCCGGATGTATTTGCCATGTTTCCCATCACCCCGTCAACGGAAATACCGCAGTATTTTGCCCAGTACGTCGCTGATGGCAAGGTGGACACGGAATTTATTTGTGTGGAGAGTGAGCACAGTTCACTGTCGGCATGTGTCGGCGCTGAGGCTGCCGGGTGTCGCGCGGTAACGGCTACGTCATCCGCAGGTTTGTCATTTATGAATGAGGTTCTGTATGTAGCGGCTTCATCACGGCTTCCGATCGTTTTGGCCGTGGCGTGCAGGGCTCTCACCGGACCGATAAATATCAACCATGATTATTCGGATTCCATGGCTGAGCGTGATTCGGGATTCATTCAGCTTTACGGTGAAAACAATCAGGAGGTTTATGACAATTACCTGATGGCGCACAGGATAGCGGAGCATCCGGATGTGCGTCTGCCGTTGATGGTGTGTGAGGACGGATTTATAACTTCTCATGCTCTCGAGAACATAGAGATTGAGGAGGATTCAGCTGTACGCCTGTTTGTCGGCGAGTACCATCCGGAAAACTTTTTATTAAAAGAAGAAAACCCGCTGGCAGTCGGGCCTTACGGAATATCCAATTATTATATGGAAGCGAGAGTTGCTCAGGCAAACGCTATGATGCGGGCGCATGATGTTATCCTCGATGTGGCTGCTGATTTTGAAAAAGTATTCGGACGCCATTACGGACTTTTTGAGAGTTATATGATGGATGATGCGGAGGTTGCCATGGTGATCATGGGATCGTCTGCAGGTACCGCGCGCGCAGCAGTAGATGAAATGCGTGAGCAGGGTGTTAAGGCAGGATTGGTAAAAATCCGCGTGTTCCGTCCGTTCCCGGCTCAGGAGTTGGCTGATGCACTCTGCGGTTGCAGGGCTGTGGCAGTGATGGACAAGAGCGAAGGTTTTTCCGCACATGGAGGACCGCTGTTTGCTGAGACAGCAGGAGCATGTATCAATCTTGATACCCGACCGAAAATGATAGATATAGTATACGGCCTGGGTGGTCGTGATTTTACGGTGAAGGCAGCAAAGAGCGTATTTGAAAGACTTCAGAAAATTTCAAAAACAGGAGAAACAGGTCCTGTTTATATCCATATGGGACAGAGAGAGCCGGATGGTTCGACGTGTTCTGATGGATTCTCATCCCCTGATAACGGCTCGGAATCAGGTCATACGAAAGGGGGTGCGTGATATGGCATATAATCTGAAAGCAGAAATGGCCAAGGAGGAGCGTTTTCATGCCGGGCATCGACTCTGCGCAGGCTGTGGCGCCGGAATCGTCTGCCGTGCAATGATGCGAGCGGTAAACCCCGAAGATCAGGCGGTTATCTGCAATGCTACCGGATGTCTCGAGGTTTCATCGTTCCAGTATCCGTATACAGCATGGGAGGATTCCTATATACATACGGCATTTGAAAATGCTTCCGCAACGGCAGCGGGTGTTGAGGCGGCATATCAATTCAAAAGAAGAATGGGACAGATCCCGAAGGATAAACGTTTCAAAATCCTTGCAATCGGCGGTGACGGCGGTACCTATGATATCGGGTTCCAGTCGCTCTCGGGCGCGTTTGAGCGCGGACATGACTTTACCTATTTTTGTTACGATAACAACGCGTATATGAATACGGGAACGCAGCGTTCCTCGGCGACTCCGCGTTTTGCTTCGGCAACGACCACACCTGCCGGAGTCGAGAGTGTCGGGAAAAAGCAGAACCAAAAGGATCTGACACAGATAATGGTGGCTCACGGATCACCGTATGTAGCCCAGACAACATTGTTCGGAACGATGAAGGATTTTCATGAAAAAGCTCATCGCGCAATTTACACTGAAGGACCGACCTTTGTTAATGTGCTGACGCCGTGTCCCCGCGGGTGGCAATATCCTGCTGAGGATCTGCGCGAGATGTGTCAGCTGGCAATAGATACATGCATCTGGCCGCTTTATGAGGTTGTTGAGGGCGAGTACCATCTCACATATGAGCCGAAGAAGAAACTGCCGGTGACCGCTTTTATGGAGAGGCAGGGAAGGTTTTCCCATTGCTTCAAGCCGGGTAATGAGTGGACACTGGAGGCGGCGCAGGAGTATGTCGACGCCAAGTGGGAGCATCTATTGAACCTATGTGATTGATTCCGTAGCACCGGCGCTGATGTGAGAAAACTTACGCCGCCGGTACAGGAACTATAGTGTGTATTATACAAGGAGTTTGCAGATGGCAGAAAACTTATTTACTAATGCGCACATACTGTCGTGGTTGCAGTATTTCTCGGCAAATACCGAGATTGATCTGGAGCATGTGAAAATTCTCGATATCACGAGAAAAAACAAAAACCTGATCCCGACAGTTGAGGCGCATCGTTGCGTGCTTGTGTTTACCGAGGCCGGTGATATGGACATTTTTTACCGGATGTGGAATGTGGGGCTCGGTGAGTGCGAGATCATTTACAATGAAGGCTCGGAACCCGAGGGACAGATCAAACGGAACAAGGTTTCCGAGATGATAGATCGCGGAATCAATGCTTCCGCCGGAATGATCGTGCTGAACCCGAATGCGCGCAGTACAATCAAATTCGGAATGGATAACAAGAAGTTCTACTCGGGATCGGTCAAGTATGTGGGGTCTGAGATACGGGCGGTCATCCTGTCCAAGATGCAGATTGACGAGCACAAAAACTTCTGCACTATTTCAGCTGCTTCGATCGCTATCGAGACAGCGGCCATGCTGGGAGACGGTGAGGTTATCGCTGTTGAGTATAAGGAGCGAGACCGCGAGACCATCGAGGAAAATGTAAATCAGTTTGGTCTCACCAATGTGACGATCATAGACCATGTCGGCGGGGACACGATGAGGGATCTTCCTGTGCCGGACACGACCATGCTGGTGGCGTCGGCGAGTATGGAGCAGGAGATCGAATACCTGTTGAAACAGAATCCGGACATGGAATTCGTCATTTACACGCTGGATTTCCGCGTTGCGGCAAACATGAACGATATTCTCGCCCGATTCGGTCTCATGGATGTCACTGTCATTCAGATCCAGGTTTCAAAACTGACATCCAAAAATGTATTTGAAAACCAGCCCGCGCCGTGGATCATTACGGCAAAAAAGGGTTGATTTTATAAAACAGGCAAACCACCCAATCGAAGAGAAAGTGATTGGAAAATAACAGCGGAGTGAATGCTCCGGATTGGAGGAAAAAAATGAGAATCAGAAAAACAGGTTTTGGGTTATTGTTGGTATTGTCACTGGTATGGGGATTGGTGGCTACGGCAGCGCCTCAGTCACAGGCCAGAACCGAGACGAAGAAGATAACCCTGTTAAAGGGCGAGAAGTATGAATTGAAGGCATTTATCGGAAAGTTTACGTCAGCTTCATCATCAAAGAGTTCTGTAATAAAGATCAAAAAGAGCAGTTCACGAGTTGTTTGTACAGCTAAAAAGGCGGGCAAGTCAACTGTTATTGCCAGAATGACCGGAGGAACTGTTTACAAGTATTATTTTACGGTAAAATCCGTGAAGATCAATTGCAGGGCAGTATCGGTTCACTACACGGAAGGATCACTCAATACGACATCGGATGTTGCAGTTGAGGTTATAAACAAGAGTGGCGTATATATTAATTCGGTAACAGTGATGCTCGCGTTGTATGATTCGTCGGGCGCGGTGCTGGAGCAGAAGGAATATACTTTTTATGACCTGGTACCAGGTGCCAAGATTTACAAGTTGATCACATATTACGGAAATCCCGTGGTTCGCATCGAGTCTGTAGGAAAGTTTAAGTATTCCAGATCCTCAGCAAATGTCTACTCAAACGAGTCTAAAAAGATATCCGTTACAGCGCAGGTATCCGGTGAGTCCATGACCGTCAACATCAGAAACAACGGCAAGAAAAATGCTTCGGGAAGCGCGGATGTTGTATTTTATAATGCGAACGGAGAGGTTGTGTATGTACGTCCCTGCTCATTCTATCTGAAGCCGAAAGAAGCAACCTCAACGAATATTACTCTGTATGGAGATGCAGTAGGAGCTACATACCAGATTTATACAAGAGCTTACGCCAGATCATAAGGGGGTATTTTCATGGCTGATATCAGACCGTTTCGCTGTGTACGGCCACGCGCGGATATTGTGTCGCGGGTAGCGGCATTGCCATACGATGTATATAACAGAGCGGAGGCGAAGGTTGAGGTCGAGAGAGAACCCTTGTCGTTCCTCGCCATAGACAGGGCGGAAACGTCATTGCCTGACGAGGTGGACACCTATGATCCGGCTGTTTATGCACACGCTAAAGAGTTATATCAGGCGCGGATTTCCGATGGAACCTACGAGCACGATCCGGACTTCGCATACTTTATTTATGAACTCGTGATGGACGGACGATCCCAGGTGGGACTCGTGGCGGTGGCCTCCATTGACGACTATGTTAACGGTGTCATCAAAAAGCATGAGAATACCCGTGAGGACAAGGAGATTGACCGCATCACCCATGTGGACACACTGGGAGCGCAGACAGGGCCGATCTTCCTCGCTTATCGGGCGGACGAAGTGATTGACGGGGTTGTTGGGAAAACCCGCAAAACAACCCCGCTCTATGATTTTACCGAGCCGGACGGTGTTACGCACCGTGTCTGGAAAATTGCCGATTCTGATGACGTATATACGATAGAAAAAGCGTTTGCCGGCATTGATGCTGTCTATATCGCAGACGGACATCACCGCGCGGCGTCGGCTGTGAAGGTCGGACTGAAACGTCGTGAGTCATCAGGAAAAATTGATGACGGCAGCAGGCGGGAATCAGATTATTTCCTGTCCGTGCTTTTTCCGCATGAGCAGTTGAAAATCATGGACTATAATCGTACTGTCGCGGATTTGAACGGATTGAATGAGGATGAATTTCTGAACCGGATCCGGGAGGATTTCGATGTAGAGCAGGCGGATGCGCCGGTGAGGCCGGAAACCAAAGGTACATTTGGAATGTATTTAGATAAAAAGTGGTACAGGTTGCGAGCGCATGAGTCTCTGTATGCAGGCAAGGATGCGGTCGCTGCGCTCGATGTATCAGTGCTTCAGGATTATTTGCTGGGACCTGTGCTGGGAATCGGTGACCCGAGAACAGATAAAAGGATTGATTTCATAGGAGGGATACGCGGACTTTCCGAATTGGAGAGGAGAGCGGATACGGATATGAAGGTTTCGTTTTCAATGTATCCCACCTCGATAGATGAACTGTTTGATGTGGCTGACGCCGGACTGTTGATGCCGCCGAAATCAACGTGGTTTGAACCTAAACTGCGCAGCGGGATTTTTATTCATGAGATTGACGCGTAAGCAACGAGCCCGGCATCGAAAAGTATTTATGGTGGTAAGGAGCAAGTATGAGCCGCTTGGGAAGATTTTTTGCGACTGACAACCCGGTTATGGTTACCCTGTCGAGAATCGCGGATATGCTGTGGGTGTCAATAATATTTTTGGTGTTTTGCATTCCGGTAATTACTATCGGAGATGCGATTACATCGTTATATTATGTATGCGCCAAGGTGATCCGACACGGTCAGGGATATGTGTGGCGTGAGTTCTGGAGAAGTTTTAAAATGAACTTCAAACAATCCACGATTTACTGGGTTATTATTGTACTGGCATATACGATTCTGATTTGGAATATTAATTATCTGGGATTGAATATGTCAACAAAAACCGGAACAGGCGGAGTACTGGCAGCGGTTTATTTAGTAATGATGATTATTCTGGCATTGATCACAATAAATATATTTCCGATTATTTCGCGTTTTGATAATAAATTCACTACTACTTTTAAATTTGCTATGTTTTGCGCGTTCCGTCATATATTGCATACGTTGGTGATTTTCGCGATGATATTTTTCTCCGCGATGCTGATCTATGTTCAGTTCGCGACACCTACTATGATATTCGGAATAGTATTGCCGGGACTGGTGGGCTTTTTATCCACCTATCCGATGGAACATGTTTTGAAAAAGTACCAGCCGAAATCAGAGGTTACCTATGACGATACAGGTACACCGGTTCGTGAATGGTATGACGATTGATCGTTTCTTTTCACGAACGATCCGTGTGTAAGGGCGGGATGGCCGTGAGGAGTAATGATTGGACATCTGAGACTGTAATTTTGTGAACGAAAGGAGATGACGTGATGGCAATCAAGGTAGAGGATCTGGTCCAGTGGCCTGAAATAGAGGCTTTGGAGTATGCGGAGTGTGATCACCCTGAGGAGGTATTGGGACCGAGGGCGGTGGATGCGACGCATATGTTTGTCGGAGTTATGTTCCCCCGCGCAACAGAGATCAAATTAAAAATAATGGAGACCGGTCGTTCCTATCCCATGAAAAAAATGTCACGGACGGGGTATTTTGCCGCGGTGATTCCTGTTAAAAAGCTTCCGAAGAAGAAAGCTGACCGCGAAGCAATGACACCGGATATGTTTCCGTCATATCATCTTTTTGTTACCAAAGGTAAGGAGACATGCGAACTGATCGATCCATACAGTGTGCCGTCAATGATTGATGCCATGGACCGCAACCGTTTTGTTAACGGAATCCACAGGAATCTGACATCGATATTGGGCGCGCATGTATGCGAGGCAGAGGGTGTAAAGGGAACACATTTTGCCGTTTGGGCGCCGAATGCCCGCGCGGTATCGGTAGTAGGACCGTTTAATGAGTGGAATCCTGCCTCCAACCCTATGACAAGACTTGAGGAAGCCGGGATATTTGAATTATTTATTCCGGGAATATGCGCCGGAGAAAAGTATCAGTTCCGTATACTGAATTCAGTCGGAAAAGAAGTGTACAAAACCGATCCCTGCGGTCTGATGTTTGATCTGAGACCGGAGTTCAGCGCAATCGTTTGTGAGCCTGACAACTATAAATGGGGCGACGATGAGTGGATGAAAAACCGTGTCCGCTATAAGGTGCAGAAGGACGCAATGTTAGTGTATTCCTTCAGCCTTGCCGGTTTTGTCCTGCCGGATCCTGTTTCCAAAAAAACCTGTCAGCTGCAGTTCCATGATTACAGGACTATTGCATCGGATGTGGCCAGGTATTGTGACGAGATGGGATACACACACGTAAATATCCTTCCTGTTTTGGAGCATCCGCTGGATCAGTCACTGGGATATCTGACAACCGGTTATTTTGCTCCGACATCACGTTACGGAAAGCCGGAGGATTTTAAATTTTTTGTTGATGAATTCCATAAAAAGGGAATAGGTGTTATCCTCGACTGGACGCCGTCCTTTTTCCCGATAGACTCTCATGGTCTGACAGATTTTGACGGAACCTGTCTGTATGAGCATCTGGATCCCCGTCAGGGAATCCATCCGTACATGGGTGCAAAATTATATAACTACGGCCGGCCGGAGGTGTCGAATTTCCTCATAGAAAGCGCAATGTATATGTGCAGGGAATTCCATATTGACGGTCTGCAGATAAACGGACTGGGTCCAATGCTGTATTGTGATTACGGTCGCTCTCCGGATGACTGGGTTCCGAATATGTATGGCGGAAATGAGAATCTCGAGGGACTTGAATTTTTGAAAAAACTGAATGAGATAGTGCATGAGGAGGCGCCGGGCGCATTTACGATCGGACATGATTCCGTTATCTATCCGGGGCTGACAGATCCTATAGCAGACGGAGGAATCGGATTTGACCTCGTATGGAATGAGGGATGGAAACACGATTTCCTCGATTATATGCAAACGGATCCGTTGTTCAGGAGAGGACGGCATGATACGTTGACGCTCAGCATGGCATATCAGTATGCCGAGGAATATCTGTTGGGCATAGGCTGTGATGATGTGGCAGGAAACGCCGGAGCTATGTTCCACAAGATGGCCGGAATGCGCCATCAGAAATTTGCGTCACTGCGATTGAGTTATGGTTTCCAGATGACACATCCGGGACGCGTGCTCAATTTTGCAGGTACGGAAACGGGTGAACTTGATCCGTGGTATCTCGGGGCACCATTGTATCGCCATCGTGAAAAGACGGATTATAAAACAGGAATTCTGCCGCATGGCTGGAAAATAACCGATGAGAGAGAGGAGCATGAGAAACTCCGCAACTACGTCAGTGTTATAAATGCTTTTTACAGGGCGCATCCGGCGTTGTTTGCAGAGGATGACAGCACTGACGGGTTTGAGTGGATATCAGCGCTTGATGCTGACCGTTCATCAATTGCCTTTCTGAGAAAAACCAAGGGAGAGACACTGATGGTCATCTGCAATTTCACTCCGGTGCCCTATGACAGATTCCGTGTGGGCGTTCCGTTTGCAGGTAAATACAAGGAAATATTCAACAGTGATGATGAGAAATTCGGAGGATTCGGATTTGGGAATCCGCGTCTCAAACATTCCAAGAAGATAAAGCAGGACGGACGTACAAATTCAATAGACGTTCGTTTGGCGCCTATGGCAATTCATATCTTCTCTTGTGAGAAAGGGAGCTGATAACCATGAAAAAAAGAATAGCATTCGGTTTCGCGCTTGTTTTTGCATTGTTGGTGACGGGACTGGTGCTGAGCGAAAAATCCGGCAAGGATTCTATGGCGGAAACAACGGTCGGACTTATTCGGCAGACTGACGCCACGGAAACCTCCGTAACGGTTTCATGGGAGGGAACTGCCGGACAGTATCTGATGTATCAGTATACCTCGTCAGGACAGGAGGTCGGTAAACTCGGTGTGGTGACCAGTCCTGTAACAATTGATTCACTCATGCCGGGCAGCACTAACTTTTTCAAAATATTTGAGTGTGATCCCGAGGGAAACAAAATCTCGGAGGATGATCCGGGAATTATGCTTCAGGGCATGCGTACCCTGCCTAAACAACAGGCCAAACCCGAACTCACATATTGGTACCGCGCTTCGGATGAGGCAGATATCTCATGGGCATCGGACGGACAGGTTGACGGTTATCAGATTCGTGTTGAAAAACTGAACGGGAAAAAGCTGTCGTCCGCTACGATTACGGCATCCTCCGTATCCGGTCAGGCAACCGTGATGAAGACGATCAAACCGTGTTACAGGGGACGTGTGGCGCGCGTTCGTGTTCGTGGATACATTAATCTGAACAACGGTAAAAAGAAGTATTACGGAGAGTGGTCGGAACCGTTATACTATGCGTCTGCAAAGGAGATCAAACTCTCCGGAGGGGGAGATACCATTCATGTCTCGGGACTGAAGGTTAAGGACGCGTCAAAAAAAGAAGTGTTTGTATCACCAAAGAAAAACAAAGGCTTTGAAATGGCGGCTCTCGTTAAGGATAAGGATACGAAATGTCAGTTCTCGGAATACGGCGAACACATGATCAGCAGCGGAACGAGTGGCCGGACATATTATATTAGAGTGTATTATTATTTTGAGGTGGATGGAAAGGAAATGAAGAGCCCTGTATATGATGAGGGCAGTGTTTATGTCAAACCGGCTTATTTTGATATTGAAGTAGACTGATTATTATCTGATTTTACTAACCGGATCCCGTCCTCATGGATTGTGATCCGGTTTTCTTTTTTTAACCGTCCCAGGGCGCGTTTGAACGCGGCTTTGCTGGTTTGGAATTCTCTTTTTATGATTTCAGGTGATGTTTTGTCATGGAAAGGCAGAAATCCGCCTGACGAAACAAGCCTCTCATATATACGCGCGGCATCGTCCCTCATCTGGACCTTCTTTTTCTCCTGAAGTGATAGTGTCAGTTTACCGTCTGACGTGATCTCTTTGATTCTCGCGGACAGCATATCACCAACATGCAGTTCGCGGTTCATCTCGTTGTGAGGAATGAGACCGGAATAACTGTTATCAATAATCACAAAAGCGCCGAATGAGTCAAGGATCTCATAAATCTGTCCCTGAATATGATCCTGAACCTGATAGGGAGCCGGTGTTTTTAAAAAGTCATAGAGGTGCATTGTCGCACAGAGACGTTCACTTTTATCGAGATACAGCGCGACGGGAATTTCATCGCCGGGTTTGACGCGTTTTGTCTGTTCCTTGAATGGCAGGAACAGATCCTTTTTCAAACCCCATTCGAGGAATGCGCCGATATTTGTAACAGCTGCTACCTTTAACCGGGCAACCTCGCCTAATAAAAGGGCAGGTTGTTCCAAAGTGGCAGTCAGACGATCTTCGGAATCCTTATATAAGAAAACATCGACCTGTGATCCCACTCCCAATTCATCAGTCAGCTCACCGCGCGGCAGGAGAACCTCGTCATCCACCTGTGCGGTATCGTCAACGAGATAAGCGCCATGCTCTGTCATGCGCGCGATTTTGAGCGTGCGGCGGGTACCGATGTGATCGGAGAGGTACTGTGTCGTTTCCGAAGTCATGTGTTTTCCTCCTGTTTTATTTTGGGGTAAACTCGCTGATGAAATACGGCTCACTCTCCGCATCAGCAAACACAACATAAAATCGTCCGTCAGATTCACCTGCAAAAACATGCATGATATCTCCATAATGCGCAGCGTTGCGGTACTCGGCGCGGAACTCTGCCGTATCGAAATCCGGCGGAAGATATCCGACGGCCAAACGGACGTACTGACCGTTGTTTAAATGCCGGTTGGAGTCGAGCAGGCTCGGATTAACAAAGATCTCGCCCTTTTTCTCCAAAGAATCAGGATATGTTACCTTGCGAGAAACAGAGTAATCCATTTCGTACGGCGGTTCCGTGCCGTATCCCTCAATCTCCTCGGGAGTAACCCGCGTTGGTTTTCCTGATTCGGAATCAAAGAAGAACCACCTCGAATCGGCGTAAGCCAGAACCTCATGATCAGGGGTTTCCATGAGAAAATTACGTTGTCCGAATATGCCGGTGAATTTGTATGCCCAGGTGTGCATATCAAAATACTCACCCATTTGCGGACGCCGTACGAAGATCACATGCCAGGCAGAGACTAACCATGCCCGGTTTTTCTCGGCGAGTTTCGCGGCGGACAACCCTGCGTCCTCACTGTGGAAAAGCGCGCAGTCCTGCATGGAATCGATGATTGACTCGATCCCGATCATGCGATGGGAGTCGATGCGGCTGTATGAAACCCTGTCATGTACAGTATACATATAAACCTCCGAAAAAAGTCTCCGAAAAAAGTCTTCAAAAAAATTGAAAAAAACCCCAACACATGGCAAGAGACCTGACAACCTACCCGTCGGTAGTTCACCAGATCTCTTACACACTATCCATAAAGAAAGGAGAAAGAAAGTAATTATACCCTATAGTCGATGTTTGCTCCCAATGTGGGATTGACAGATTGCTCCATCATCTGCGTCAGCGCCTCGCCCATCTGTTCCTGCATATCCATAGCGTTTCGCATCATCGCAATTCCCACGCCCTCCATGGCAGTGTATTGAGAATTAAGTGAAGCGTATCTGGCAATGTTCATGCCGTCTGATAACTCCATAAGCGACACCTCCTTGTATCAACTGTCATTATTCTAACACATATTTGTCAAAAAGAAAAGGGTTTTTTTGAAATTTTTTAAAATTTTTTAGAAAAAATGTAAATTTTACGAAATTTGACTTTTTTTTAAAAAAATAGTTGACAGACGTAGAATAAATTGATATACTAAATTCGTGTTTTGTTAATAGATTTGTAACATTTGGAGGGTAATATGATTCGAAGAAGACTGTGTGGCGCAGTACTTGGTGCAGCCTGCATTATGTCGTTGGGATTTTTGGCATCGGCAGTGACCGTCCGTTCTACGACTATGGGGTCTGAGACGGAGATGGCAGGGATGTCATACACGCTTGATATGTTCTGTTCTCTGCAGTCAGGCGCAGGTTCTGATCCTGAGGCTATCGTTGCTTTTGCCGACATGCTCGGCGGAAACGCAGCCAGCGGGACAGCGGTTGTCGGAGACGCGTTGGTAGAGGATGATAACAGTGGCGAGGGAGAGGTTAAATCCGCATCTGAATATGAAAATGTCGGAATCTCCATCGCGGCAGATTATGTTAATATAAGAAAGGAGCCCAATACTGAGGCAGAGATTGTCGGGAAACTGTATCGAGGCAGTGCCGCAACGATCGTTGAACATGAGGGTGATTGGGCGTTTATTAAATCCGGAACGGTTGAGGGATATATCCGCAAGGACTATCTGGCAATAGGATACAGCGCTGAAAAACTGATTGATGAGTTCGGAACCAAATGGGCGACGGTAACCACGGAGACGTTGAAGGTTCGTGAGGACTATAATACAGACGCTACGGTCATCACTTTGATTTCGGAGGATGAGAGCTATCCGGTAGTCCAGGAACTGACGGACTGGGTAAAGATCAATGTCGATGATGACTGTATAGGATATGTCTCAAAGGATTATGTAAAAGTAACCGTTCAGTTTAAAAAGGCTGTTTCCATCGAGGAGGAACGCGAGGAACAGCGTCGTCGTGAGGCAGCAGAAGCAGCCGAGGCTGATGATACGCATAACGGCGGCGGAGAAGGCGGCGGAAACAACGGTGGTGGTAATAACGCAGGAAACGGCGGCGGAAACAACGATAACGGCGGCGGAAACGGCGGCGGATCAGGTAACGGCGGAAATGGTAACGGAAACGGCGGTTCCGGAAACTCTGATAACGGCGGCGGAAACGGCGGTGGAAATGGCGGCGGAAACGGCGGTGGAACCGGCGGCTGTAATGATGCTGATGACGGCTCCGGTGGCGGAGGCGGCGGAAGCGATGACGGCGGTGGTTCGTCAGGCGGCAGCAGTGCCGGCAGCGGTGACGGTGAGTCGATTGCCGCATACGCACTCCAGTTTGTCGGTAATCCGTATGTGTACGGAGGAACATCGCTGACGAACGGTACAGACTGCTCTGGTTTCACGATGTCGGTATTCGCTCACTTCGGAATATCACTGCCGAGAACTTCCAGCTCCCAGTCCACTGTAGGAACGAGGATTGACTGGCATGATGCGAGAGCCGGTGACCTGATATTCTACGGCAGCGGCGGCAGCGTCGGACATGTTGCCTTGTGTATAGGAGGCGGACGAGTGGTACATGCCAGCAGCTCACGAACCGGTATCAAGACCAGTCCTATCGACTATCGTACACCGATCACGGCAAGACGTGTTCTGTAATATTTGAGATTTTGCAACCCTTGCGAAAATGTCGCAGGGGTTGCTTTTTTTCGTGTTTGTGTTATAATGTGGTAATAATACTTAAAAAAGGAGGGTGACGCCTTGGAAGAGATGGAAGATAAAGAAAACATAACGGAATATGCGACGCCCGATGTTAAAATCAATGACCTGCTTCAGGCTCATCCCGATGCGTTTATCGCATTGCTTGAGTGTGGAATGGGTTGTGTGAGCTGCCCGTCAGCGGCAGTTGAGACATTGGCCGAGGCCTGTGTGGTACACGGGCTGGATGTTGATGATGTTTGCGATTATGTCAACCACAAGCTGGCTGAAAGCGAAAGGAAGGATTCAAATGAACAAACGAGTGATGTTTGATAAAAAGACCGGAAACCCTGTTCAGGTAATTGCGCAGGCTCAGACAAAGCCGAATTATCAGGATGTCATATGTTATCAGGAACTGACCGGTCCGTTCGAGTACTATGTCATGGAGAAACGCGATTTTTTTGCAACGTTTACGCGTGGATTTGATGAACTCGAGGCAAAGGATCAAACGGGCAAGATTGACAAACGCCGTGATCTTCCTGACAAGAGGGCAATCCGTCATGCCAGGAAAAAGGAAAAGGTAGATAATGCCGGCTCTCCGGATCCTATCGAGATGGAGGGACCTATTGGGATGGGTGGTCCCATAGGAATGGGCGGCCCCATTAAATCAGATGAGCCTGAAGACGAAATGACACAGAAAATGATGGACTTTTTTGATGCGAGAACGTATGTGGATCGTATTCAGATATTCGAGGAAATGGAGGATGCAAATAATCACATCCTGACAAATATAGCCGTCAGCATGGATATACCGTTGGAGGATGATGCTGACAATGAGGAAAACTATAACCGGATAATGTCAGAACTTCGTTTGAGGAAAAAATTTGAGGCATCAGAGCGACGGAGGTGAGTTCGTGAGAGAGATGGAATTCAAAATGGAACGTCCCGGTCTGGTATCCGAAGGAGATTCGGTGGAGGTTACGGAAGGAGTTCTGCCCAGCGCATATTATTATACAATTGTGCCTGCGGTGGCGATGTCCGGAAATTATACTTTGCGTGAGAGACTGAAATCGCGAGAGGGTGTGGTGCGCGAAGTCAGGGAAAACGAAAAGGGCTTCTATGTAGTTGTTGAATTTGATGAATAGAAAGGTGGATAATGATGGAACGACCGAATGCGTGGAAGAATTACAAAAAAAGTGAAAGAACAAAACTGGAAAAGCTGAATCGGGAGTACATTGACTTTTTATCAAAAAATAAAACCGAGAGGGAATGTGCGGCGTTTGCCGTGGAGGAGGCAAAAAAAGCCGGATATGTTGATATTCGTGATATAATTAAAAAGAATAAAAAACTCCATCCCGGCGATAAGGTTTACGCTGTTAACATGAAAAAATATGTGGTGCTTTTTAACATAGGAAAAAAACCGATGGAAAAGGGCATGGCAATACTCGGTGCGCACATTGATTCGCCGCGTATGGATATTAAACAGAATCCACTGTATGAGGACACCGAGCTGGCGTATTTGGATACACATTATTACGGTGGGATAAAAAAATACCAATGGGTGACAGTGCCGCTTGCAATTCACGGGGTTTTCGTGAAAAAGGACGGTACCGTGGTTGACGTATGTATCGGTGAGGATCCGGCAGATCCTGTTTTCTGTGTAACGGATCTTTTGATTCATCTGTCTCAGGAAAACATGGAGAAAAAGGCCGCTAAAGTGATCGAGGGTGAGGCACTTGACATTCTCGTAGGTTCGGAGCCGCTCGTGGTAACAGCGAAGGGAAAATCCGAAGGTAAGGAGGATGAGGGAGCGGATGAAAAAAAGGACGCTGTAAAACAGAATATTCTTGCTATCCTGAAAAAAAAGTACGATGTGACTGAGGAGGATTTTCTCTCGGCGGAATTAGAGGTTGTGCCGGCGGGAGCAGCCAGGGAATCCGGACTTGACCGCAGCATGATCATGGCATACGGGCAGGACGACAAGGTTTGTGCGTTCACCTCATTAAAGGCAATGCTTGCTGTAGATGAGCCACAGCACACGACCTGTTGTCTGCTGGTTGACAAGGAGGAAATAGGCAGTGTCGGAGCAACGGGCATGCGTTCGCAGTTTTTTGAGAATACAGTAGCGGAATTGATCGGATGTATGGGGGCATATGATGACAGACTGCTGAAGAGGTGCCTCGCTAATTCGCGGATGCTGTCGTCGGATGTCAGCGCGGCGTTTGATCCGACATACGCGTCGGCCTATGAAAAGAGAAACGCGGCATACTTCGGACGGGGAATGGTATTTAACAAATTCACCGGTTCGCGTGGAAAATCCGGCAGCAACGATGCAAATGCGGAGTTCATGGCCAGGATACGTGGCATACTCGATTCCGCAAATGTGTCATTCCAGACTGCGGAATTAGGCAAGGTGGATGTCGGAGGCGGAGGGACCATTGCCTATATCATGGCGTTGTATGGAATGGATGTCATTGATTGCGGTGTGGCTGTTCTGAATATGCATGCGCCCTGGGAGATCACCAGCAAGGCTGATGTGTATGAGACGGAAAAGGGCTATGAGGTGTTTCTGAAAAAAATATTCTGAAAAATTTATATTGTATTATCATACGATCGGGCATGGATTGATTGCAGCTGTGATAAGCGATTTTTCGAGACATATGAACGGAAAAACGGGCGGGTGCGGATGCCGAATAGGCGTCTGACGCCCGTTTTGCATGTCTGAATGTCACTTTACTAAAGCTGGTTTTTGTGGTAGTATATCTTTGTTCGTTATTTCTCAAAAAAAGTGTTGACAAATGATTATGATTGTTGTATTATTATACACGAACACTTGTTCAGTTAATTATTCTGTTTTCGAACAGATGATCAGATGACGTCCGTGTGGACGGATAGGAGGATTTCATGGCAGAGAAAAAAACAGAGAGAGATATTAACAAGATTCGGGCATTGGAGTCCGCAATCGCTCAGATTGAAAAACAATATGGACAGGGATCAATAATGAAACTCGGTGATAACACCCATCTGCAGGTAGAGGCAACACCGACGGGGTCACTTAGTTTGGATCTGGCACTCGGTGTCGGAGGAATTCCAAAGGGGCGCGTTGTTGAGATTTACGGACCTGAGTCCAGCGGTAAAACTACCGTAGCGCTGCATATGGTTGCTGAGGTACAGAAACGCGGTGGGATTGCCGGTTTTATCGATGCCGAGCATGCGTTGGATCCGGTATATGCCAAAAACATCGGTGTAGATATCAATGAGTTATATATATCACAGCCGGACAGCGGAGAGCAGGCGATGGAGATTACGGAGACAATGGTTCGCTCCGGGGCAGTTGATATTGTGATAGTCGATTCGGTTGCAGCATTGGTTCCGAAGGCTGAGATTGACGGGGATATGGGTGACTCACACGTGGGATTGCAGGCGCGTTTGATGAGCCAGGCGCTGAGGAAACTGACCAGTGTTATCAATAAATCAAACTGTACGGTTATTTTTATCAATCAGCTCCGGGAGAAGATCGGTGTTATGTTCGGGAATCCCGAAACTACTACCGGCGGACGCGCGCTGAAATTCTATGCATCTGTTCGTATGGAGGTGCGCAGAATCGAGACGCTGTCACAGGCGGGTGAGAAAATCGGAAACAGAGTTCGCGCCAAAATTGTTAAAAACAAGGTGGCGCCGCCATTTCAGGAGGCTGAATTTGATATAATGTTCGGAAAGGGAATATCCCGTGAGGGTGATGTGTTGGATCTCGCTGCGGCAAATGACATCATAGTGAAGAGCGGCGCATGGTACAGCTACAAGGGCGAACGAATCGGTCAGGGCCGCGAGAATGCCAAAAACTATTTGGCAGAGAATCCGGCTGTGTTTGATGAGGTTGAGCAGGCTGTACGTGACAAATGCCTGACACGACCGGCAGATGAGGGCGAGGAACAGACAGAGGCTCCTACCGCCGGAACTGCGGATGGCACTGATGAATAGGCAGGGGCAAGATCGTGAGGCAGACTCTGCTACGGAAAAAAACGTAGCGGAGTCTGTTTTTCCTGACGATGAATCAAAAAAAGCAACAGAGCGCGCTATGGCTTTACTTCTACATAAGGACAGGACGGAGCATGAGCTGACGGTAAAACTTCGAAAGGCAGAATACTCTGATGAAGCGGTTTCATTTGCTGTTGAATATGTGAGAAAATATGGCTATATTGACGACTTGAGATACGCGAAATCGTATATTGAATTGCATATTGGCAATATGAGCCGACGTCAGATCAGGCAGAAACTATTTGAAAGAGGTGTCTCCGATGAGATTGTATCGGAGGCTTTTTCTGCATATGAGGAAACTGATGAGACAGGAGTGGATCCGGAGGAGACTGCGATGAATTTGTTGATCCGCAAAAGGCTTCGCGGACGCAGTATTTCAGACCTGACCTATGAGGAGAAACAAAAGCAAATGCGCTATCTCGCAGGCAAGGGCTTCCCGACGGAAATGATACGGCGAGCGTTTCTTGACGGGAGGGACGAATGATGCTATAATGCAAATACTGCCGATTTCAACTACCTGGACAAACAGACAAGTAATAATGTCCGGTTATTTGGTGTCGGTAGTACCGGGGATGAGTGAATACTGTTAATTCGGAAGGGTGAAATATGAACCAGAGATTAGGAGAAATACGGCAGGAGGTAGGCCGGATCATCAAGGGCAAGGATGATGTCATTGTGAAGATTATGGCAGCGATCCTGGCGGAAGGTCATATCCTGATGGAGGATATTCCGGGTGTGGGAAAAACAACTCTTGCCACGACGTTTGCAAAAACCATGTCGTTAGCCTATCATAGGGTTCAGTTCACACCGGATGTGCTTCCCAGCGATCTGCTTGGGTTTTCCATGTATGACAGGGAGGCAGGACAGTTTAAATTTCGAAAGGGCTCCGTGTTCTGCAATTTATTTTTGGCGGATGAAATAAATCGTACATCTCCGAAAACGCAGTCCGCGCTTTTAGAGGTTATGGAGGAACGGCAGGCCAGTGTTGAGGGACGAACATGGAAACTGCCTGAACCGTTTATAGTGATTGCAACGCAGAATCCTTCGGGTGCGTCCGGTACACAGTTGTTGCCGGAGAGTCAGATGGACAGGTTTATGATACGCATATCAATGGGCTATCCGGCGCATGATGATGCTGTTGAGATTTTGAAAAATGAGGTGTGGGAGAATCTCGATTCCGTGAAACAGATAATGACTCTCGAGGAATTGCAGCAGTTGCAGGCAAAAACGAAGGAAATATTTGTTCATGAATCACTTTACGACTATATGGTATCCATAGTTGAGAAAACCAGAGAGCATGCATGGTTTCAGAGTGGGGCAAGTCCTCGCGGCACAATTGCGCTACTTAGAATGTCAAGAGCTATGGCACAGATGTCAGGACGTGATTTTGCAACAGCCGAGGATATACAGAGAGTTGCGGTTGATGTCCTGTCACACCGTGTGAAGATATCCAACCGCGCGGCAGGAGAAGGAAAAAGCACGGAAACTTGTTTGAAACAGGTGCTTATGGAGGTTCGACCACCCAGACTGTGAAGGGATAACAATAAATGAAAGCAGGAAAGACGAATAAGAGGATACACCTACGGCCGTTCCGTATTGCGGGTTATGTGTTTTGGTTAACGGCGATGGTTGTGATGTATCTCATGTTTCGCAGTTTTCTCCTGCTTTTTTTTACTGCATTTTTATGCATTGTCCCATTGCTTTCGGTAGTGTCAGGAGTTTTGCTGGCGAGAAACATTACCTGTGAGATTACCATGTATCAGACGGATACGATCAGGCCGGGTGATGAGGTTTTTCCGACGGTTGAGGTTCGTAATTCCACGTGGATCGGAGCTCTGGATGTACGGGTCAGTCTGTTGATATATAATACTTTTTTTGCGGAAAGCAGTGCTGCCACCGAACTCATGGTTTCATTGCCCGCTGTGTCGAGGACTTTAAAAAACAATGTAGGTGTTTCCAATCTTCGCATGCCGTTAACTGTGACCAGAATAGGAAACTATCGAATTTGCATCCGGGAAGCGCAGGTGCAGGATTGGTTTGGGTTGGTCAGAATCAGTGTAGCTCCGGGGCGCGCGATCCGTGATAAAAGAAAGCTTGGCAATAAAAAGCATGAAAATAAAAAGAATCAAAGAGACCGGGAATGGAATATGTTCGGAAAAGAAACTGAGTTTGTGGTTCTTCCGGGGATGGAGGAAACTACACGGCCGGATCCGGAAAGCATATCATCGGGTATGACTGAGGTGGAGGAGAGCAATCGAAGAGGAAATGATTTTTCTGAGGTAACTGATTTACGTGAATATGTTCCGGGTGACAGAATTCGTGATATACACTGGAAAGCATCAGCCAGACGGGAGGATTGGATGGTAAAGGTTAGGACGCAGATGGCCGGAATGGAGTTGAATGCCGTTTTGATGCTGGACGTGGATGAACATGTTACGGAGAATATAGTTAGAAATACATATAAAGAATTACGGGGATGGGTTCAGGGAGAGAATGATATACATTTGAGGGTGTATTCGGCTCTGACATATGGTTTTGATTCATATGTCCTGTCTGCGCCGACGGATGTGGACAAGGCGTTTGAGGAAATATTTAAGGCGAATTATATGACACGGTTGCCTGAGGATAGGACAGCTGCGGGACTGGATTCCATTCTGAAGAACAGATATCCGTATATGGGTGGATATATTCGATTCGGTTTGCAGCCTGCCGGCGGAATCGGTTGGGAACCGGTAGAGGGAACCAGGGTATGATCAGATATTGATTTTTTGCGGAGTGCGGTGATGAGCAGATTTGGAAAAAGGCAAAAGGCTGATGATGTTATTTCGGATGGTCTGATCCTGCGCGGGGATTCGAAGTTTGAAACGGAGCCCCGTTTGTTTACGCTGCTCATGAAAGGGTTTATTGTATATCTCGTTGTTATGGGATCAATGGGATGTCTGCTGTCCTCGTTCAAAATTCCATACAATGCTGTTATCATTCATATAGCTGTTTTGATCGCTGCTTTGTGCTCGGCATTTTTGTATTACACAAAAATTTGGGAAAACATAGGATATTTTGTGCTGTTTGCGTTCATGCTGTGGACAGCGGTGTTGTTGAGAAAATATATCAGCAGTGGTTTTTTCGCGGTAGTGAATATAATCTCAGAGAAGGCGGCTTATTATTTTGACACTGAGGTTGTGCAGGGATACGCGGAGGCAATAGGTAATCGTGATATAACGGTTACTATTGCGTTTGTATATGTCGGGTGGGTGCATGCGATCCTGTTAAATGCGCTGATCTCCAGACAGATGAAGTATTTTGCCGTAATGTTCTCCAGTTTTTTCTTTTTAACGGTACCGTTTTATCTTGAGTGCGAACCGGATATGCTGTATATACTGATGCTGCTCGCGGGCTGTGTTATTGTATTTGTGTTTCGCGGCGCCAGGCATACACCGATTACAAAGACAAATGAACGATTTGAGTATATCCCGAAAAAAAAGTTTATCAATTACGTGTATTCAGTGCGCCATCATGCAACGATGATTGTCATAATATGCGTAATAGTTTCGGTATTCGGGGGCTTTTTCCAGTTATTCGTGAATAAACAGAATTTTGAGACAACTATGAGGGGAAAGAGTGACTGGAAAAAGGCAACGGAGAATACTGTTGAAAATATTTATAAAAACGGTATTTGGGGACTTTTTAACAGGTATGAATCAACAGGGGGACTGAAGGGAGGAGTTCTGGGAGGAGTGAATTCGGTCTCGTTAGATTATGAAACTGATTTAGAGGTTACATATGTACCGTATAATTCAGAGAGAGTATATCTGAGGAGCTTCACAGGAGATAATTATCTGCCGGTAGAGAACAGATGGGAGCGGGCGAAGGAGCTGCAAATTGAAAAACAGGACAACGGTAACGGTACAGTAACATATCAAATGGTGGAGTCGCCGGTTCAGGAGGAGACATCATCAGAGACCGCAATGCTGCTGAAAAAACGTTACGATGATGGGATTAAGCCATCGGCAAAGGCACGTATGGATGTCCGAAATATTGCTGCGGGATTGGGGGTATATCTCCCGTACTATGTATATCTGACTGAAAATCCGGAATCGTTTATCATGAATTACAGGCAGATATATGATTTTGAGTTTTACCCATGGCTGACGGATCCCGGGCCGATAGACGCAGAATCGGGAAATGATGATACTGATAAACAGTTGGATGATAAAAGCTTTGATAAAATGCGTGGGTATATGTCACAGAAGGTGTTATCAAAATACGCGGAGGAAAACTATACACGTGTACCCGATGAGAATACCGGGGCAATTGACGCTTTTATTTCAGAGGCAGGACTTGGAAAATACAGAAAAAAACAGAATGAGGGTTCCACCGGCAAGACAGCATTGGAACTCGTTCAGGCACTGGGCGAATACTATCAACAGGAAATACCATACACATATCAGCCGGGTGCCACACCGCGTGGGACTGACTTTGTGAATTATTTTCTGGGTGAAAACCGGCGTGGGTATTGCGCACATTTTGCCAGCGCCGCGACGTTGATAATGCGGAGGCTGGGTTACAGAGCCCGTTACATCGAGGGTTACGCTATTGATCCTTCAGATCTCTCTGAGGATGCCAGGGTTCGCGATGATCTGAATGTACATGACTATTACGAAGGCGATAACCTGTTGTCAGATGAACAGCGGCGGGTTATTACCGTAAATGTAACCGATGCCATGGCTCATGCATGGATGGAGGTGGAGGCAGACGGACACTGGAGAATATGTGATATTACTCCGTGGTCGGAGGAGGATCCTCCGAGCGGAGGCTTTTTAAGAGGACTGATTGATTTTTTGAGCGGAACGTCAGTCGATTCGTCTTCATCTAATGAGATTACTGACAGCGGTTCAGGGGGATTGGGGTTGGATTCGTTCGGCCGTACAATGGGATATGGCTTTTTGATCATTGTCGGTGCCGGGGCAGTAATATTTGCGATTTATATTCTGACCGGGTTGGTTGCGAGGAGGATTCGATATGCGCGTTCCGGTCGTAATGATCGTCTGGTTATTGATTTCGGGCGTCTGAGTCGCGGGTCTGACGCAATCAATTACCGGGAACGCGTTGAGGAACTGCGTGAAGCGGGGAAACTGGAGCTGACTGATGAGGAGGCCGTTCGTATGGTTCACATTCTTGAAAAAGCAGGTTTTTCCGATGCTGAGATATCTGATGAGGACGATGAATGGATAAGGCACCGGTTTTAATCATTTGACATAGGATTCGCGCCACGGCGGCTACAGTGTTTTTATGTATTATTTTTCGAGCAATATTATAAGAAAACAGTTGAAAGAAAAATGATTTTCTGTTATACTGTTAAAGTGTATGTTTATGGAAACGCTTGCTTTATCAGTGTTTCCTTATTGATCAATATAGAGCAAAGAAGGTATTAGTTATGGGACTGATCAAAAAGATTGTCGGAACTCACAGTGAACGGGAGTTGAAACGCGTGATTCCGATTGTAGACAGGATTGAGGCGTTGGAGCCGCAGATGGAGTCGCTTTCCGATGAGGAGCTTCGTGGCAAGACCGACGAGTTCAAGGCCAGACTGGATAATGGTGAAACTTTGGATGATCTTCTTCCGGAGGCATATGCCGTGGTTCGCGAGGCATCAAAGCGAACAATAGGCCTCAGGCATTTCCGAGTTCAGTTGATCGGCGGTGTCATTTTGCACCAGGGACGAATCACGGAGATGAGAACCGGTGAAGGTAAAACCCTTGTATCTACCCTGCCGGCTTATTTGAACGCACTTACGGGGAAAGGTGTCCATATCGTGACGGTTAATGACTATCTGGCTAACCGTGACGCGGAGTGGATGGGCGAGATACACAGATTTCTCGGTCTGTCTGTCGGAGTAATACTGAATTCAATGGATAATGATGCCAGACGCGAGGCGTATAATTGCGATATAACATATGCTACCAACAACGAACTCGGATTTGATTATCTGCGCGACAACATGGTAATTTACAAGGAACAGCTCGTTCAGCGTGATCTGAACTATGCCATAGTCGACGAGGTTGACTCGGTTCTGATAGATGAGGCGAGAACACCGCTCATCATTTCGGGATCAAGCGGAAAGTCCACCAAGATATACGAGGCGTGTGACAATTTTGTCCGCCAGTTGAAACGCGGTACCGAGAAGGAACTGTCGAAAATGGATCTCATTATGAAGGAGGAGGCCAACGAGACAGGCGACTATGTAGCTAACGAGAAGGAAAAGAGCGCCAACCTGACTCAGCAGGGTGTAGAGAGAGCCGAGAGATTTTTCCATCTGGAAAACCTCGCGGATCCCGAAAACCTCGAGATTCAGCACTGTATAAACCTGGCACTCCGTGCGCATGCCCTGATGCATCGTGACAAGGATTATGTGGTACAGGATGATCAGGTTCTCATTGTCGATGAGTTTACCGGACGTATCATGCCGGGACGTCGTTATTCAGACGGACTTCATCAGGCAATAGAGGCCAAGGAAAAGGTCAAGGTCAAGAGAGAATCAAAAACACTCGCCACGATCACGTTCCAGAACTTTTTCAATAAATACAGTAAAAAGTGCGGTATGACCGGTACTGCTGTTACTGAGGAGAAGGAGTTTCGTGAGATTTACGGCATGGACGTTGTTGAGGTTCCAACGAATCTGCCGGTTCAGAGAATCGACCATGAGGATGCGGTATATAAAACCAAGCGTGAGAAGTTAAATGCGATTGTTGAGGATATTATAGAGGCTCATGAAAAAGGTCAGCCTGTTTTGGTGGGTACCATCACTATCGATGCTTCCGAGGAGTTGTCGGGAATGCTGACACGCAGGGGCATAAAGCACAATGTGCTGAACGCGAAGTTCCATGAGAAAGAGGCGGAGATTATCGCCGATGCCGGATTAAAGGGCGCGGTTACAATTGCAACCAACATGGCCGGTCGTGGTACGGATATTCAGCTCGGGGAAGGTGTGAAGGAATTAGGCGGGCTGAAGATAATCGGTACCGAGCGTCATGAGTCAAGGCGAATAGATAATCAGTTGCGAGGTCGTTCCGGTCGTCAGGGAGATCCGGGTGAGTCAAAATTCTACATTTCACTTGAGGATGATCTGATGCGTCTGTTCGGTGCGCAGAATCTGATGAGCATGTTCAATTCACTCGGCATTCCCGAGGGAGAACAGATCCAGCACAGGATGCTGACGAGCGCAATCGAGCGTGCCCAGAAAAAGATTGAGAGCAACAACTACGGTATTCGTAAAAATCTCCTGGATTATGACCAGGTCAATAATGAACAGCGTGAGATCATCTATGCAGAGCGTTTCCGTGTTTTGGACGGAGACAACATGCGCGATGTTGTACTTGGAATGATAGAGGAGCAGGTAGAACGCTATATCGGGCATGTGATAGGAGTAGATCAGGGGCCGAATGCCGAAAACATGGCTGAACTGAATGAATTGCTATTGCCGATCATTCCGATGGAGCCGATAACACCTGCTGATTATGAGGGCAAGTCCGTAGAGGAACTGACTCAGGAACTGAAGGAACGCGCCATCCATCTGTATGAGAGCAAGGAGGCTGAGTTCCCGGAGCCTGAGCAGATTCGTGAGATAGAGCGCGTAGTTATATTGCGTGTGACGGATTCACATTGGATGAATCACATTGATGATATGGACCAGCTCCGTCAGGGAATCGGCCTGCAGAGTCTCGGACAGCGTGATCCTGTTGTCGAGTACCGTTTACAGGGCTTTGATATGTTTGAGGAAATGATCACATCGATTCGCGAGGAAACCGTCCGAATGCTGATGCACGTCAGAATCGAGCAGAAGGTTGAACGTGAACAGGTTGCCGAGGTTACCGGAACGAACAAGGATGATCAGTCTGCACCGGTTCAGCGCAAGGTTGAGCAGAAGATCGGACGAAACGATCCGTGCCCGTGCGGTTCCGGGAAAAAGTATAAGCACTGCTGTGGTCGTTGATCGCCGATTGGTGTGGATTGCTTTTTCATGAAAACGGACAACTGAAACATAGAGTTATTAAGACAGGAGTTAATAATGGTTGCATTAGATAATATCCGTATCGAACTTCAGGGGTATGAAAAACCGCTGGAGGAGGTTCGGAAATCACTGAGTTTAGAGGACAAGATACTCCGTATCCAGGAACTTGAGCGCAACATGGAAGCACCGAATTTCTGGGACGATGCCGATGCCGCTTCCGCCTCGATGAAGGAGGCAAAGGATCTCAAATCAATCGTAGAGCAGGCTGACGGATTGAGTTCGGACTATGAGGACATCATGACGCTCATAGAAATGGGCAATGAGGAAAATGACGAATCACTTATTCCTGAGGTTGAGAGTGAATTTGAAGAATTTAAAACTAAATTTGATACATTGAAGGTGTCAACAATGCTGACCGGCGAGTATGACTCAGAAAATGCGATTTTGACTTTGCATGCGGGAGCGGGTGGAACAGAGAGCTGTGACTGGGCCAGTATGCTTTGCCGGATGTATGAGCGCTGGGCAGATAAAAAGGATTTCAAGGTCCAGGTGCTGGATTCGCTTGACGGCGATGAGGCAGGTCTGAAATCCGTAACCCTCCAAATAGAAGGAACAAATGCTTACGGATATCTGAAAAGTGAACACGGAGTGCATCGTTTAGTCAGAATATCGCCGTTTAATGCTCAGGGAAAACGTCAGACCTCGTTTGTGTCATGCGATGTAATGCCGGATATAGAGAGGGAGATAGATATCGATATAGCCGATGATGATATCAGGATTGACACTTATCGCTCAAGCGGAGCGGGCGGTCAGCACATCAACAAGACGTCTTCGGCAATCCGCATCACCCATTTTCCGACCGGGATAGTGGTTCAGTGTCAGAATGAGCGTTCACAGCATATGAACAAGGACAAGGCTATGCAGATGCTGAAAACGAAGCTGCTGATCCTGAAGGAGCAGGAGAATTTGGAGAAAGAGCAGGGAATCCGCGGTGAAGTTATGGAAAATGGTTTCGGATCCCAGATCAGATCATATGTTATGCAGCCGTATACGATGGTAAATGATCTCCGTACAGAGGTTAAAACGAGCAATGTTCAGGCGGTTATGGACGGAGATCTGGATATGTTTATGAATGCGTACCTGAAATGGATAAACGAGAACCCATCATAAAAGGGGGGATTTTTCTATGAAGGAAGTCGTATGCTTTATTTTGAAAGACCGTGAGTTTGGCGTAGATGTTTCGCAGATGCGGAATATTGCAAACAGAGCGGAGATAGAGCCTCGAGACGATTTGCCGGGATTTGTCAAGGGCATAGTGACCGTTCACGGAGAGAGAATTCCGTTAGTGGATCAGGAGCAGCTTCTGCAGATTCCGGATTCCGATGTCACGAAAAAAAATGCTGAAAGGAAAATCGCGATTTTCCAGTCGTTATGCGGAGATTACGCGATGGAGTGTGACGGAATATCAGAGATTGTTTCCGTGGAGGATACCGCTGTACAGGCTGTGCCGGGCTATTTCAATAAGGATAAAACAAATTATGCGGATTGCGTGGTACAGAAAAAGAACCGCGCGCTGGTTGTGGTCATTAATCCGGACGGTTTGTTGTCGCGTGAGCAATGTTCTGATTTGAAAAAGCTGATTGATACCATTGAGGAGGAGAGACGTGAGGAGGAGCGCAAACGAATCGAGGAGGAACGCCTCCGCAAGGAAGAGGAAAAAAGAAAGCGCGAAGAAGAAATAGCCAGGATGCAGGAGGAGTCAGAAGATGAGTAAAGTAGCAGTTTTAGGTTATGGAACGGTAGGATCGGGAGTGGTTCATGTTTTGACCGAAAACAGTTCCATTATTACGGAAAAAGCCGGTGAGCCTGTGGAGGTAGCCAGGGTTTTGGATCTCCGCGATTTTCCGGGAGATCCCGTTTCGGATGTATTAACACATGATTTCAGTGATATAGAAAATGATGGTGATATTGACGTAGTAGTTGAGACAATGGGTGGAACCAAGCCGGCATACGATTTTGTCAAACGCTGCCTGCTTGCCGGAAAAAGTGTATGCACATCCAACAAAGCTTTGGTTGCCGCGCATGGAACTGAGCTGATCAGGATTGCGTCGGAAAAGGGAGTCCATTTTTTCTTTGAAGCAAGTGTAGGCGGTGGAATTCCCATACTTCGACCTTTAAACAGGTGCATTGTTGCGGACGAGATTCTCTCGATCTGCGGAATATTGAACGGAACAACGAATTTCATACTGACCAAGATGGCTGATGAGGGATCTGATTACGGAGAGGTTTTGAAGGAAGCGCAGTCGCTGGGATACGCCGAGGCTGATCCGACAGCGGACGTTGAAGGACACGATACCTGTCGTAAAATCGCGATATTAACGGCATTGGCATATGGTGCTCAGGTTGATTACGAGGATATAAAAACCGAAGGCATTTCGGGAATAACAAAAGAGGATATAGAATACGCGGTAAAATCAGGACGAAAAATCAGGCTATTGGGTATGAGCCGCAAGGAGAACGGCCGGCTCTATGCCCTGGTTGCTCCGTTCATGATAGGACCGTCAAATCCGCTGTACAGTGTGGATGGAGTGTTTAACGCCATAACCGTGACCG
This sequence comes from Eubacterium sp., assembly GCA_017614395.1. GTDB lineage: Bacteria > Bacillota > Clostridia > Lachnospirales > Lachnospiraceae > Eubacterium_F. The sequence continues at coordinate 24,106 of JAGABX010000146.1, read as the reverse complement.
GAAATATGCTGGGAGATGTGATGTTCTATGGGCAGGGAGCCGGCAAGGAGGCCACTGCCAGCGCGGTTGTCACAGACATAGTTGAGGCAGTGAAAAACCGCGATATTCCGGTTACAATACGTTGGGATGAGAAAAAGCAGGAGATTGCACCGGCTGATTCAATGAAAAATCACTTTTTCCTGCGTGTCGGCGCTGCTGAGAAGGATAAGCTTAGATCTCTTGGTGACGGAGAATCGATTTCGGCGCCTGATGGCTGTGACGGAGAGGTTGGATTTATCACGGACATTATGACGGAGACTGAACTCAATGAAAAACTTGAGGGATTTCATGATATAAGAAAAGTAATTCGAGTACTTTGATATGTTTTAGGTAATTGATTTGCTGATCCGGGGTTGACCGGGTGTCGCAAATTGCGGAAGGATAGATAGTAATATGGTTTCAGTGGGACAGTTAGTCGGGATGATATTGGCAATAGTAGTGCCGGTTATGATCCAGATCGTACTTTTTTTACATGCAAAGAAAGAATTAAAGGTGAAGGGACTGCCGGTTGCTGCATGTTACGGACTGCTCGGGTATCTGTGGGAGGCATGGATATATGTTATGGCTTACGGATGGGTCGGAGCCATGATGATGCAGAATACGTGGTTTGATTCCGGATTCGGTATTGTTGTCAAGCAGATGATCATTGCTTTGGTTTATGCACTCCTGACTACGGGAGGTCTCTGTTGGGCCGTATATCTGTCCAATATGCGGGAACCGCTCGTAGAGAGAGGCCCTGCGGTAGGCATAGGGTTCGGATTGTCATATGCGGTATGGAATTACGTATTGGTATACGGGGCTCCTCTTATCATTGGTTTCAGAATGCGTTTTGGAGGATACGAAGGTACTCAGGAGATGCAGGACAAGGTGTTGTCACTGTCTGTTGAGAATATGTATCTTTTTATACTCGATACAGTTATTTTTTCACTGATAGTAATGGCCACCACGTTGCTGATGTCAAATCATCAGCAGAACGGGCGGCCACTCTATATGTTTTTAATCCCTTTTGTTTCTCAGTTTATGATAAAGTTTTTGGATACATTGCTGCCAACGCTGATGCCGGAAATCGTGTCGTCGGTAATATACCATGTACTGATGGGAACGGCAGCGTTGTGGTCACTGTGGGTGGTTTTGAATTACCTGAAAACACGGAAAATCAATCATTTGTTAAAATCGACTCAATGATTGACTGGATCTGATCCGGATCAAATGGCTTTTGCATGAATTCCAACGCGCCTCGTTTGATGGCTTCGACCATCTTCTCCTTTTGACCGGCGGCGGTAACCATGATTACATTGGCCTCAGGATCCTCACTGATGATTCCGTCGAGTGCGCCCAGTCCGTCCATGACGGGCATGGTAATGTCGAGAGTGACGATGTCAGGTTTTAATTCCTTGTATTTCGCTACACCTTCCTCGCCGTTTTTTGCTTCGCCGATTACCTTGTGACCGAATTTTTCCAATATATTAGCCAACATTCGCCGCGATGTGCGGGAGTCGTCAACAATAAGAATGGTTGCCATAAATCAAGCGCCTCCTGTTTATATTGATTGGATTGTTTGCTATCACATATATTTACATATTGCAAATAAGTTATTGTTAATAGATTAGTCAAATCTTATGATTAGATTACATTGTTTGCCCTCCAGGAAAATAGGAAGAGAGTAGTATTCGCCGTTAGTGTCAATTTCTTCATCAAATGTCAGCTTCGGTGGCATCATATCCATAGTGATGTTTTGGAAACTGAGCTCGGCAGCATACAGTCCGTTGACACAGTTGGTAAATTCGGCGATAGAATCCAGCGCATCCTCATCAACAACTCCGAATTCCTCCTTGGCATAACCATCTGCCATCATGAGGATATCATCGTTTTCACCGGTGAATCCAAGCATACACGAATAATCGCCGATGGTGTGCTGGTAGGCGGCGTATTTGGGTTTCAGTCCCGAAACAAACGAACCGGGAGCAATACGTATGAATGTGTTTATAAACCGGATAATGTTACGCAAGGCCAGTCCGATCAGATCCAAATAACGCTTGTCTGATATATCAACGAAGGCCGGTAACATTCCTTCAATGTTTGCATCACGGATGGCCTTCATAATGGAGTTTGAATAATCGTTTTCCTTTTGGAATGCAGTGAGATTGTAGTCAATCTCGTCGTGAGTCAGGCAGCCGTTTTCATCGAGAGCCTGCACAAACAGAAGATATGGGTTGCTTTGCAGTCCGAGCAGGTAGTTTACATCAGACTCAGTCAGGTATCCCTTCTTGACTGCAAGGTCGCCGAAACGTTCGTCGGATTGAACCTGGAGATAGTTGAGTTCCATAACCTGGCTGCTGGTCAGAAGCCCCTCACTTTCGGCAATAAGACCGAGTTTTACGCGGTTTGCCTTGATGTAATTCATGCATGAGGAGAATTGCTCAGCTGTGATCTTCTGATTTTCCACAAGATAATTTCCAAAAAACTGACTAAACATAAGTGTCTCCTTTCAGTTATGCTCGTTATACCATTATACAATAAAAATAAAAAAAAAACAACATAATTTTCATGTTAATTTCATATTAGGGAGAAAAAATATGAATGGATCATCATTTGGCAGCATTTTTCAGGTCAGTACATGGGGCGAATCACACGGAAAAGCGCTTGGTGTGGTTGTTGATGGATGCCCTGCCGGTATAAATCTGACTGAAAAAGATTTTGAGTCCGCCATGGCTCGCAGACGTCCCGGACAGACAAAATATGTGACACCGAGAGCCGAACAGGATCAGGTAGAGATACTTTCGGGAGTATTTGAAGGTCGAACTACAGGAACTCCAATATCTCTCGTGATTCGAAATACTTCGCAAAAATCGGGAGATTACAGCGAGATAGCGCATATTTACAGACCGGGACACGCTGATTATACATTTGACGCAAAATACGGATTCCGTGATTACAGGGGTGGCGGCCGATCCTCCGGCAGGGAAACAGCGTCGCGCGTGGCGGCCGGTGTAGTGGCTGGGAAATTTCTGGAGGAATTGGGCATCGCTACTACGGCTTATGTAAAACAGATCGGACCATGTGAATGTGTGAACGGTGTTTATTCAAAAGACGGAACAGTGTCCGACGAAGCTGAAGAGAAAACCCGAACCGGATTTGTGCCGTCGAGGGAAATGATTGAAAAAAGCCCCCTGCGAATGCCGGATCCTGATGCCTCGGCACGGGCAGAGGAGTATCTCTCCGAGTTGATGAAGCAGGGTGATTCGGCTGGCGGAATCATAGAGTGCATAGTGACAGGAGTTCCGGCAGGCGTGGGTGATCCTGTTTTCGGAAAACTTGATGCACTTCTGGGGCATGCGCTTTTTTCTATCGGAGCTGTTAAGGGAGTCGAAATCGGGGCCGGATTTTCAGTGGCCGGCATGAATGGTTCGACTGACAATGACGCTTTTTCATCATCCGGTATCAAACTGACCAATAACAGTGGCGGGATACTCGGAGGAATCAGTGACGGTGATGATATTGTGATCAGAGCGGCGTTTAAGCCTACCCCGTCAATCAGTAAACCCCAACAGACTGTAACGGATAAGGGGGAAGAAATAACCATAGAGGTCAGGGGGAGACATGATCCGGTCATTGTCCCACGTGCTGTAGTTGTGGTTGAGTCAATGGTAAACCTTGTTTTAACAGACAGACTGCTGGTCGGGATGTCTGCGCAAATGGACAGAATTAAAGCGTTTTACAAGAATTGATTTTGCTGCTAAATGAGGATTATATCTATAGTGGCAAGGAAAGCGAGGAATGATATGGGAACAGATGGATACACCAGCCCTCTTTCAGAGCGGTACGCGAGTAAAGAAATGCAGTTTATTTTTTCGCAGGATATGAAATTCAGGACATGGAGGCGGTTGTGGATTGCACTTGCTGAGACAGAGCGTGAGTTGGGGCTGAAGGATGCGGACGGAAATCCGCGAATCTCTCAGGAACAGATTGATGAACTGAAAGCCCATCAGGATGATATCAATTATGAGGTTGCCAGGGAGAGGGAAAAAATCGTCCGTCATGATGTCATGAGTCATGTTTATGCATACGGACAGCAATGTCCAAACGCTGCCGGAATAATACATCTCGGCGCCACATCGTGTTATGTCGGTGACAATACAGATGTTATCATCATGCGTGAGGGGCTGCGTCTGATAAGGAAAAAGCTTGTAAATGTCATTGACGTGCTTTCAAAATTTGCCATGCGGTACAAGGATCTTCCTACACTTGCGTTTACTCATTTCCAGCCGGCTCAGCCAACGACAGTCGGAAAGCGAGCAACACTGTGGATCCAGGAACTGATGATGGATTTAGAGGATCTCGAGTATGTATTGGATGGTATGAAACTTCTAGGTTCCAAGGGAACGACCGGAACTCAGGCCTCGTTTTTGGAGCTGTTTGACGGAGATGAGGAGAAATGCCGGCAGGCTGATCGAATGATTGCTGAAAAAATGGGATTTGATGCATGTTTTCCCGTTTCAGGTCAGACATATTCGAGAAAACTGGATACCAGGGTGGTAAATGTGCTGGCGGGAATCGCAGCTTCCGCACACAAGTTTTCTAATGATATACGCCTGCTGCAGCATTTGAAGGAGGTTGAGGAGCCTTTTGAAAAAGGACAGATCGGATCGTCGGCAATGGCGTACAAGCGGAATCCGATGCGCTCGGAGAGAATCGCGTCGCTTTCACGTTATGTGATGATAGATACGCTGAATCCGATGATAACATCGGCCACACAATGGTTCGAGAGGACTCTGGACGATTCGGCTAATAAGAGATTGTCTGTAGCTGAAGGTTTTTTGGCTACTGACGGAATACTGGATCTCTATCTGAATGTTGCGGATGGTCTGGTGGTTTACGATAAAGTCATAGCCAAACATCTCATGGCAGAGCTTCCGTTCATGGCTACCGAAAACATCATGATGGATGTTACGAAGGCGGGAGGAAATCGTCAGGAACTTCATGAGAAGATCCGTGAGCTGTCCATGAAGGCCGGAACGCATGTTAAGGAGCGCGGGCTTGATAACAATCTTCTTGAATTGATAGCGGAGGATGAAAACTTCCCGATGGGATTAGAAGAGTTGAAGAGCTCAATGAATCCGTCAAGATATGTGGGACGTGCTCCCAGTCAGGTGAAAGAATATATTCAGGAGATGGTGCAGCCGGTATTAAAGGAGCATGAGGAACTGTTGGGTATGACGGCTGAAATTAATGTATAGCAGTAGAATGGGGAAAAACTGACAGATTTGAAATTACGGCTCAAATAAAAAGTATAATTAAAATTAACTTTAACAGGAGGCAGTCATGGAGGAACAGAAAAAAGATGAAGGAATAATTGATAAGGCAGTGGATCTTTTCAACGGTGCAGAGGGCAAGATCAATGATTTTGTCAAGGAACATGATTTAGACGGAAAAATCGATAAAGCAACAGATGTTGTTGAAAAAGGATTCAAAAGCGCATTTGACAGTCTGAAAGAAACATTCGGAAAGAAAGATTGAGGTAGTATTTCATGTGGCTTGCAGATGGCTGGGAGGATTATGAGGTTATTGATACCTCCGGCGGAGAAAAACTTGAGCGCTGGGGAGACTATATTTTAGTGCGTCCCGATCCTCAGGTGATATGGGATACGCCGCATGACTCTCCTGAGTGGAAACGAAAAAATGCTCATTATCATCGCAGCAGCAAAGGCGGAGGCAATTGGGAATTTTTTGATCTTCCGGAACAGTGGGACATTGAATACAGGCTGGCTGCATGCAGAGGGGATAATTCTGACAATGGATCCGGGAAAAAGACGGGCGGACGTTTGCTTCGTTTTCATTTGAAACCGTTTCAGTTCAAGCATACAGGGCTTTTTCCGGAACAGGCAGTCAACTGGGAGTGGATGGCAGACAGGATAATCAGGTCCGGACGCGCCGGTGTTCAGGGGAATGGCAGATTTAACGTGATGAATCTGTTTGCTTATACGGGTGGCGCGACTTTGGCATGTGCTGCCTGCGGTGCTGCCGTGACACACGTTGATGCGGCAAAGGGCATGGTGACATGGGCGAAGGAGAATGCGGCAAATTCGGGTTTGGCAGAAGCACCCATCCGGTATCTGGTTGATGACTGCATGAAATTTGTTGAGAGGGAGATCAGGCGAGGCCGGAGATATGATGGGATAGTCATGGATCCGCCTTCATACGGTCGGGGACCGAAGGGCGAGGTCTGGAAGCTGGAGGAACGTGTATTTGAACTGATATGCCGGTCGGCGGAACTGCTGAGTGAGTCTGCTTCGTTTTTTTTGATCAATTCGTATACCACGGGATTGCAGCCCGCGGTCTTGAAATACATGCTGGAAACAGCGATTAAATCGCACCGGGGAGGTGTGGTGGAGGCTGATGAGATCGGACTTCCGGTCAGGGAATCAGGTCTGGTACTGCCATGCGGAGCCAGCGGAAGGTGGGAAGGATAAACATGAGGAGACATTACAGGTTTTACGGACAGGTTCAGGGAGTGGGTTTCAGGTACCATGCCAGTATGACTGCGCGCGGACTCGGATTGACGGGCTGGGTTCGTAATGATTATGACGGCACGGTTGAGATGGAGGCGCAGGGACCTGAGGAGTTGTTGACACAGATGATACATACTCTGCAAGGTGGACGGTATATAGATATTGACGGATTGGAGTCGGAGGAAATCCCGGAGAAGGACGATGAAAAGGGTTTTCGAGTAAAAATGTTATGAATGAGAAACGAAAGAACTATCATCTGGGAGTCATTTATCTGATTCTGTCTGCTTTTTTTTTCGCGCTTATGGCTGTGTTTATCAGATTGGCGGGAGATTTGCCGAGTCCTGAAAAGGCATTTTTCAGAAATGTTGTCGCATTTTTTATCGCCGGTGTACTGCTGATAAAATCCAAAGAGAAGATACATATACCGAAAAAGGCATGGTTTCCGATACTGATGAGAGCAGGATTTGGCAGTATTGGAATATTCTGTAACTTTTATGCTGTAGATCATCTACTGCTGTCGGATGCGTCGATCCTCAACAAGATGTCACCCTTTTTTGCTGTTGTCGGATCATACTTTATATTAAAAGAAAAATTTACCGTTTCACAGGGACTAGCCGTATTTATCGCGTTTATCGGTGGGCTATTTGTAGTTAAACCGTCATTTTCTGATATGGATTTTCTTCCGGCGGCCATAGGGTTGCTCGGAGGATTTGGCGCAGGCATAGCATATTCTTTTTTAAGAAAAGCCGGAACACTTGGCGCGAATAATTCATTTATAATTTTATTTTTTTCCGGAGTCTCCTGCCTCTTGTGTTTGCCGTTTATGATAGTATGGTTTGTACCGTTTGACGGATATCAGTTTCTCATGTTGATGCTGTGTGGCATTTCGGCAGCGGGAGGGCAGTTTATGATAACTGCTGCATATGTTCATGCGCCGGCAAGAGAGATATCTGTTTTTGACTATACTCAGTTGATTTTTTCTACGGCGTTTGGTTTTTTCATTTTCGGTCAGACGCCGGATATGATGAGCATAATAGGATATACGATTATAGTTGCGATGGCCATATGGATGTTTTTCTATAACAGGAGGTAGGGGAGATGTACAAGAACAGATTAAAACCTGCTCTGGAATACTATGAGAGATTGATCAAGGGAGGTTTATCTGCGGAGGAGGCACATGATGAGATGGAGAGGCTGCTCGTGCAGATAGGTTTTTTTCAGCACGAGCGCCTGATTCATCTGATCGTTACCGTGTTATTCGGTTTGGCTACCGTAATAACAATTCCGGCATATATGATTTTGCTGGAGCCGGCGTTGCTTGTATTAGGTGGATTGTTCCTGTGCCTGCTGTTTCCTTATATAGTTCACTATTTTCATCTCGAAAACGGAGTCCAGAAATTATACCTGTATTATAATGAATTGGAACTGCTCGCAAATCCGGGAACAAAGAAGATATATTAGAATAATGGGTATTCTGAGGAACTGTTCAATTTGATCCCCCGATTTGGTTTAGTATCACTTTTTCTGGTCGTTACGATACTGTACAGGCGTCATGTTATATTTCTTTTTAAATACCCTATTGAAATGTTCTACATTCGGGTATCCTACAGACACCGCTATATTTTCTACGCTCATAGTCCCGTTTTTTAAAAGTGTTCGTGATTTCTTTAATCGAACAGTTGTTAAAAGTTCTTTAAATGTTTTTCCGCTCTTATCGTGGATATACTTGCTGATGTACGGCTCGGAGAGATGCATGTGCCTCGACATGTCTTCTAATGTGCATGAGCGGTAATTTTCCTGTATGTAGTTCATCATTTGGATCAGCCGGTCATCTCTGTACTCATCATTGTTGCGGATCACGGGGAGCTTGTTCACGCAGACAGTCAGAGCATGAATGGATGCTGTAATGATATCCTCGTGAATTCCGACGCCCCAGAAAACATCTCCGTCGCACGTGATACTGACATAGGCGATGGCTTTGGAGGAGGAGCCCTGTGTCAGAGCGTGTTCCTCATATGATGTCAGCTGGTAGCTAATATCGAAAAACTGTTTTATCGTGTTGCTGACTGCATCGAGACGCCCGTTTCCGATGGCATCAACAATGCGATCTTTGTCCCCGCATGTTATGGTAACGGATGCCATGATACCGTCAACCTGGCGGAAATGACATTCGTTAATCTGGAAGATCGGAGTCGGGTTGATGTAGTTGTCGGCAAAAATATCATAGATCCACTGCGGTGACAATTCTTTGTGTTCCTCATCGGAAACGCGTTTCATGAGATATCCGACTTCCTCGCGCATTGCGTCAGGTAGAGATATCCCGAAATTCTGTTTTAATGTATAGTTTACACCGCCTTTGCCTGATTGTGAGTTGATCCTGATGACATCTGAATCGTAGGTTCGACCGACGTCCTTGGGGTCGACCGGCAGATACGGAACGCACCACAGATCGGTTTTGCCGTCATCACGCCACTGCATTCCTTTGGCAATGGCGTCCTGATGTGATCCTGAAAAAGCCGTAAACACAAGGTCTCCTGCATATGGCTGGCGCGGAGGCACAACCATGCGCGTATATGATTCATAACGGCTGCGTATCTCGCTCATGTCGGAGAAATCTAATCCCGGATCGTAGCCGTGTGAGAACATATTCATCGCTATCGTGACAATATCGACATTACCGGTACGCTCTCCGTTTCCAAACAGGGTTCCCTCTATTCAATCGGCACCGGCGAGTATTCCCAGTTCGGCGGTGGCAACCCCCTCGCCGCGGTCGTTGTGAGGGTGGAGAGAGAGAACAACGCCATCACGGTATTTCAGATTCTTGTGAACGTACTCCAATTGACATGCGAAAATATGAGGCATCGCATTCTCGACAGTAGTCGGGATATTTATAATTACTTTCCAGTCAGGTGTCGGTTTCCAGACATCGAGAACAGCATTGCAGACCTCTGTTGCATATTCTACTTCAGTTCCCGGAAAACTCTCAGGGCTGTATTCGAAACGGAAATTACCCTCTGTCTGGTCAGCTAATTCCTTTAACAGAATTGCACCGTCAACCGCTATTTTTTTAATTTCTGCTTTATCTTTTTTGAAGACCTGCTCGCGCTGTGCTACGGAAGTAGAGTTATATAAATGAACAACAGCACAGGGAGCACCCTGGACTGCCTCAAATGTTTTACGAATGATATGTTCACGCGCTTGCGTCAGGACCTGAACTGTGACATCGTCCGGTATTTTGTTCTGATCGATCAGGGCGCGCATGAATTCGTATTCGGTATCAGAGGCTGCGGGGAAGCCCACTTCAATCTCCTTGAAGCCTACTTTTACCAGAAGATCAAAATAATCGAGTTTCTCCTGAAGACTCATCGGTTCAATCAGTGCCTGGTTGCCGTCGCGAAGGTCAACTGAACACCAAATGGGCGGTTTCTCGATTTCGTTCTTTTTCACCCAGTCATATGTCACTTCAGGTGGCATAAAATAGGGCGGCTTGTATTTTTCAAATCCTTTCATGGCATCATCTCCCGATATCAACTTGATATTTTTTAATATACACACTATATCACATCAAAATAAAAAAGGGAATGATTAAATTTAATCAGTTTTATTGATATTTTTTAATGACATAGAATAATAATTGCCAAATATCATACATTTTTCGTATGCAACCCCTTGCCAATTTGTTCGCTATCACTTATAATAATGAAATATGCGGACTTTTGAAAAAGGAGTGCAGGATAAAACAGAGTGAAAGGAAAACATATCAATCATGGATTTCAACAATAATCAGAATAATAATCGGAGAAATGATGAGGAACGCAGGAAAAAGCTGAAGATAAACATTTTGATATCCATCGGCGCGCTGTTTTTTGCTTTTTTCCTCATCCTTTTTCTGAATGCGGAGATCCGCAGGAGTACTGAGGAGGAGATTACCTACACTAAATTTATCGAAATGCTGAAGGAGGATAAGGTAGATAAGGTTATATTTAAATCGAATCTGATCTACATAGAGCCGAAGGTGGATCCTGACGCAAGGATGTTCATGAAGACCTATTATACGGGATATGTGAACGACACCAGTTTGGTTCAGAACATGCTCAACAAGTATGAAGTTGAGTTTTCTGCGGAGATAACCGACTCCAGCGCAGGGATATGGGAGTTTCTGCTGACATATCTGTTGCCTATTCTGGGAATATGGGCGCTTTTGTGGTTTTTCATGCGCTCGGCGACCAAGGGTGGCGGTCTGATGGGCGGCGTCGGGAAATCCACCGCTAAAATGTATGTCGAGAGAAAGACCGGTGTCAGCTTTTCCGATGTGGCCGGCGAGGAGGAGGCCAAAGAGTCACTGACTGAGTTGGTAGATTTTCTGAAAAACCCGGCAAAATACAAACAGATAGGCGCAAAACTGCCCAAGGGCGCTCTGCTGGTCGGCCCTCCGGGAACAGGAAAAACCCTGTTGGCAAAGGCGCTTGCGGGAGAGGCAGGCGTTCCGTTTTTCTCGCTGAGCGGTTCTGATTTCGTGGAGATGTTTGTCGGAGTCGGAGCATCACGAGTTCGTGATCTGTTCAAGCAGGCGACATCAATGGCGCCCTGTATCATATTTATTGATGAGATTGATGCTATCGGTAAGAGTCGTGATACCCAGTACGGTGGCGGAAATGACGAGAGAGAGCAGACGTTGAATCAGCTTTTGTCGGAAATGGACGGATTTGATTCCTCCAAAGGTATTATTATTCTCGGCGCAACAAACCGTCCGGAGGTACTGGACAAGGCGTTGCTCAGACCGGGACGTTTTGACAGGAGAATAATTGTCGAAAAACCAGATCTAAAAGGAAGAATTGATGTGCTCAAGGTTCATTCGCATGATGTTCTGATGGATGATACGGTGGATTTGGAGGAAATTGCTCTTGCGACATCGGGCGCCGTCGGAGCGGATTTGGCGAATATGGTAAATGAGGCAGCAATCATGGCGGTGAAGGATGGTCGAAAGGTTGTCAGTCAAAAAGATCTGTTCGAGGCTGTTGAGGTAGTGCTCGCGGGCAAGGAGAAAAAGGACCGCATACTCGGCAAGGATGAAAAACGGATCGTAGCCCACCATGAGATTGGTCATGCCCTCGTGATGTCTATGCTCAAAAACACGGAACCCGTGCAGAAAATCACAATTGTTCCGCGAACCATGGGGGCGCTTGGTTACGTGATGCAGGTTCCCGAAGAGGAGAAGTACCTCATGAAAAAGGGTGAGCTGCTCGATCAGATCACAGGCCTGTTGGGTGGACGTGCAGCGGAGGAGGTCGAATTTGACGATATCACCACCGGCGCGTCAAATGATATAGAGAAAGCCACTTCAATTGCGCGTGCCATGGTAACTCAGTACGGAATGAGTGACAGGTTCGGCATGATGGGGCTTGAGACTATCACAAGCAGATATCTTGACGGTCGGCCGGTAACCAACTGCGGCGAGCAGACCGAAGCCGAGATAGACATGGAAGTTAAATCAATACTTGAGAAATGCCATGCCAAGGCAAAGGATATAATTGTAGAGAATAAAGATGTTCTCGAGAAATTAGCTGCTCATTTGATAGAGAAGGAAACTATCACCGGCAAGGAATTTGTTGAGATATTTGAACAGGAGACAGGGATCAGACTGAAGAGAAAAAATCCCGACGGAACGACACGGGAGGACGACGATGCTGCGTCTGACGGCAGCGATCAGGGAGATAATGCTTCATCCGAGAGTAGCGATCAGGGTAGCGAGACAACGTCTGAAAGCAATAATCTGGAAGACGAGACAGTTGCTGAGAACAGCAATCAGGGAAGTGAGCCGGCTCCTGAAAACGATATTCCTGAGGGGGATCAGGCCGGAGAGGATAATGAAACCCCTGAATCAGGTCAGGATGAGGAATAAGCCATGTTTAATATCCGGGAGGAACTCGAAAAACTTCCGGCAAAGCCCGGAGTATATCTGATGCACGACGCATCTGACGAGATAATCTATGTCGGTAAGGCGGTTGTGCTGAAAAACCGTGTGAGGCAGTATTTTCAGGAAAGCCGGAATGTGACTCCGAAAATTGAAAAGATGATCAGCCGTATCGCCTGGTTTGAGTATATAGTAACAGACAGTGAAACTGAGGCACTGATCCTTGAGTGTAACCTGATAAAGGAGCATTCTCCGAAATACAACACCATGCTCAAGGACAGCAAAGCCTATCCTTATATAAAAGCGACCATACAGGAGCCTTTTCCGAGGCTCTTGTTTTCGCGTACACAAGGACATGACGGCAATAAATACTTTGGTCCTTTCACCAGTTCAACATCGGTTCGTGAGGCAATAGAGCTTGTTAACAGGATTTATCACCTGCGCACATGCAACAAAAAGCTGAAACCGGTATCAGAAAACCGGGACACGGATGGCGATGAAGGCAAACAGGCTCCGCTTGATCCGAAAAACCGTCCATGCCTGTATTATGAAATGGAACAGTGCAAGGCGCCATGCCGTAACAGGATTTCTGAGGCAGAATACATGGCAAATTTTGAAAAAGCGCTTCGTTTTCTGCAGGGTGAAACATCTGAGATACGCCATGAACTGGAGACAAAGATGAAGACTGCCGCAGAGAACATGGCTTTTGAGGAGGCAGCGGTATACAGGGATCAGCTCGCCAGCATCCGGCGTGTCACCGAGAGACAGAAAATCACCTCTGATGACAACGAGGACCGTGACATAATTGCTCTCGCCCGTCAGGGAGATGAGGCGGTCATGCAGGTATTTTTTGTCAGGGAAGGCAAGGTGCTCGGAAGAGAACATCACTTCCTTACAGGAGTAGAATTCGAGAAAGATGAGGACGTTATATCTTCATTTATAAAACAGATGTATTCCGGCACCCCATATCTGCCACATGAGCTGGTTACTGAAAAGGATTTCACAGACAGTGAAGCCATTCTCAAATGGCTGTCGGAAAAACGGGGACACAAAGTAAGATCCGTTGTTCCGAAACGGGGTTCCAAGGAACGACTGCTGGAGTTGGCCAAGAAAAACGCATATATGGTGCTGATACAGGACAAGGACAAACTTAAAAAAGAGAAGGAGCGCACGAGAGGCGCCATGGATGAAATTGAGAGTCTGCTCGGGATGGAAGGATTGCTCCATCGTGTTGAGTCTTATGATATATCTCATATCAACGGATTTGAAACTGTAGGCTCCATGGTGGTGTTTGAGGATGGACGCGCGAAGAAAAACGACTATCGAAAATTTCGGATACGTTCCGTGGCAGGACCTGATGACTACGGCTCAATGGATGAGATGCTGACGAGACGGTTTGAACATGGAAAAAGGGAAAACCTGTCGGAGAATGATTCGTTCGGGCATCTGCCTGACATCATATTCATGGACGGAGGCAAAGGGCAGGTTCATATTTGTGAAGAGGTGCTGGAACGTCTATCGATAGATGTGCCGGTATGCGGAATGGTCAAGGACGATCATCATCGGACGAGGGGACTGTATTTCAGGGATAAAGAAATTCCGATAGACACGCATGGACAGGGGTTTCATCTGATCACGCGCATACAGGATGAAACACATCGTTTCGCTATCGAGTATCATAAACAGATTCGAAGTAAAGGGCAGACGCATTCGATACTTGATGAGATCCCGGGTGTAGGCCGGAAACGTCGCATGAGCCTGATGAAGGCATTTGATTCGCTGGAGGACATCGCAAAAGCAACCGAGGAGGAGCTGGCGAATGTGCCGGGAATGGACGTGCGTACAGCACGGGCTGTGGTACACTTTTTTAAAAACAATCAGGGTGGAAATAAAACATCGGAACTCCCTGAAGGTTAATCCTGCACTTGCGGATCACCAATTATTATGTTATAATGAAATTTACTATAAATAACGAAAAAGGATGCAGTTATACATGAATGATTTAAGATCGGAAATAGAAAAACGCCGTACATTTGCGATAATATCTCATCCGGATGCCGGAAAAACAACACTGACGGAGAAATTTCTCCTTTACGGAGGCGCAATTAATCTCGCAGGTTCGGTAAAAGGGCGAAAGGCCGCTAAACATGCGGTTTCCGACTGGATGGAGATAGAGAAGGAGAGAGGAATTTCGGTCACATCATCGGTTTTGCAGTTCAACTACGATGGGTATTGCATAAACATTCTGGATACACCCGGACACCAGGATTTCTCGGAGGATACCTACAGGACGCTGATGGCAGCTGATTCCGCAGTGATGGTGATTGATGGTTCAAAGGGTGTGGAGGCACAGACGATAAAACTGTTTCAGGTATGCGTTATGAGAGGTATACCGATATTCACGTTTGTCAATAAAATGGATCGTGAGGCTATGGATCCGTTTGAACTCATCGACCAGATAGAGGATGTTCTCGGTATTCATACCTGTCCGATGAACTGGCCGGTCGGTTCGGGAAAAAGTTTCAAGGGTGTGTATGACAGGGACTCACATGAGATATTGAGATATATTGCAGGAGATAACGGGCAGAAAGTTGAAACACGACATATCAGCTTAGATGATCCGTCTATAGACGATGAGATTACGGAATTGCAACATGCTACTCTTGTCGATGAGATTGAGTTGCTCGATGGCGCCAGTGATGAATATAATCTTGAATTAATCAGAGAGGGAAAACTCAGCCCCGTCTTTTTCGGCTCCGCGCTTACCAATTTCGGGGTGGAGGTGTTTTTGCAGCACTTTTTGAAAATGACTACATCGCCGTTATCAAGGGATTCCCTGAAACTTGATACCGCTGGGTCGGGAAAAACCGTCGTCGTATGCGATGACGGACAGTCCTATGGAGATGGTGATGAGATCCCGACAGGGGTGAAACCTGAACTGATAAACATTGATCCGTTTCGTGAGGACTTTTCGGCATTTGTATTCAAAATCCAGGCCAACATGAACAAGGCGCACCGGGACAGGATCGCGTTTATGCGCATCTGTTCAGGAAAATTTACTGCAGGTATGGAGGTAATACATGAGAGGGATGGCAAATCCATGCGTCTCACTGCTCCGCAACAGATGATGGCAGAAAACCGTCACATAATCGATGAGGCATTTGCGGGTGACATTATCGGTGTATTCGATCCGGGCATTTTTTCCATAGGGGATACGCTCTATACCGGGAAATCACCTGTGCGGTTTGAGGGAATACCCACATTCGCTCCGGAGCATTTTGCCAGAGTGCGGCAGGTGGACACCATGAAACGGAAACAGTTTACCAAGGGGATATACCAGATCGCCGAGGAGGGCGCGATTCAGATATTCCAGGAAATGAATGTCGGTATGGAGGAAATACTCGTCGGTGTAGTCGGCGTTCTGCAATTTGAGGTGCTCAGCTACCGGCTGAAGAATGAATACAATGTTGAGATCCGTATGGAACAGCTTCCATATGAGCATATTCGCTGGATCTCATCTCCGGACACCGATCCGGACAAACTGTCGCTGACCTCAGATACCAAGAGAGTTATGGATCTGAAGGGGCATCCGCTGTTGCTGTTTCAGCACCCATGGAGTATCCAGACGGCGCTGGAACGTAATGAGGGGCTTGTATTAGATGCTTTTTCAAAATAGAATATGTATACACTTTAGTTTAATGATTTGATTTTTGCGGAGGTTTTTCCGGATGAACTACAGTGAGAGACATGTGGAGAAATGCGCGAGGCGGCTGCGCTCCAAGGGGGTTCGTCGACTGAAAAGGGTGCAGATTTTTTTCCTGCGCCTTGGATTTTTAGTGCTGCTCGCCGGTGCCGGTTACGGATCGTATCTTGTATATGACTATGTTCATGCCATGATACAAGAGGTTCCGGATATCAAAACAGTTGAGTTTAATCCCACGGGGACGCCATCGCAGGTGCTTGATTCTGACGGCGAGCCGGTCAATACTTTTTCATCGACAGATGTTCTGCAGGAAAGCATAATGCTGGATAAAATCCCAAAGGATCTGCAGAATGCTGTCATAGCTGCGGAGGATCCGCGTTTCTGGTCTCATGAGGGTGTTGACACCTCAGCTGTTTTACGTGCTTATGTAAATGCGTTTGTAAAGGGTGGAAGTTTCAGCAGTGATGATGACACCATAACACAGCAGCTGTTAAAAAACCAGGTATTTACCGGGGGTGATGACATTGACATGTTCGCGCGGTTCCGTCGCAGGTTTCAGGAAATGTATCTCGCGTTCGCGACAGAGGCGCATTATACAAAGGATGAAATACTCGAATACTATCTCAACACGGTCAGTCTCGGCCAGAATACCCTGGGTGTCGGAGCGGCATCCAAACGGTATTTCAATAAGCAGGTTTCCGAACTGACATTGCCGGAGTGCGCCACACTGGCTGCAATCATAAAAAACCCGGTATACTATAACCCGATCACACACGCGAGCCGTAATCGGAAACGTGAACTCCAGGTGTTGACGGCGATGCAGGATCAGGGGCTCATCACATCCGATGAATATGAGAAGGCAATAGAGGATGATGTCCAAACGCGCATTCAAAGATATAACGAGCCTGTGATGGAAAAAGTCAGGGAGACCTCATATTACGAGGATGCGTTGAAACAGGAGGTCATTGAGGACCTGAAAAAGGAACTCGGCTATAGTGATACACAGGCTATGGTTGCTCTCCAGACAGGAGGGCTGATAATCCACAGCACGCAGGATACCGAGCTTCAGCAAATCTGTGACAAGGTAGCTAATAATCCGGCGAACTATCCGGAGCCGGTCGAATGCCAGTTGTCCTATCAACTGACGATACAGCATTTTAACGGCGTTTCCGAATCCTTCAATTTTAACGATATAAAAAAGTGGTACGAGGAGAACGATGATCCTATCAAGTCATGCTTTGCTTCTGAAAAAGAAGCGATGAAGGTTATCCGTCCGTTCCGCAGGTCTGTTTTACAGAGTTCTGACAGAGTTGTCTCAGAGTCTATTCATTTTATAGTTGAACCGCAGGCATCAATAGTTTTGATGGATCAGTCGAGTGGAGAGATCAAAGCATTAGTCGGAGGACGTGGAGAAAAAACAAAAAGTCTCGCGGTAAACCGTTCTACAGATATCAACCGTCAGCCCGGTTCGGTTTTTCCGACACTGTCAACATATCTGCCTGCGTTGGACACAGCGGGGATGACATTGGGAACCGTTCAGGATGATACGGAATACAATTATCCCGGTACAGATCAGCCGGTTGTAAACTGGTACGGTGACGCCTATCGCGGACTGATCACCGTCAGGGATGCCATTCAGAATCCAAGTAATGTTGTTGCGGTGAAAACGCTTGATCAGGTAACTCCGCGAGTTTCATATGATTACCTGCGGGATTTGGGAATTAACAATCTGATTGACGGATACTCGGATGACGCGGGCCAGACATACACTGATATTTCTCTGTCGTTGGCATCCGGTGACCTGACCAAGGGTGTCAGCAACCGTGAGATCACGGGAGCCTACGCAACGATCGCGGGCGGTGGGGTTTATCATAAGCCTCATTTATATACGCGCATAGTTGATCGTGACGGCAATACGATCATAGACCACACGACAATGGCCGGAACTCGGGTGATGAAGGAAACTACTGCATGGCTGCTCACGCAAACGATGCTGGATGAGGAACAGACCGATATGGCAACGGCAGGCTGCGGGGGTTCATCGGAGGATGGTTCGGATCTGTGGTATATCGGTTACACTCCGTATATTACTGCCGGGATCTGGTGTGGCTATGACAACAGCCGTTCACAGGATGATACGGAATATCATCAGAAAATCTGGCGGAAGGTCATGAAACAGATTAATACGGCATATACGGGCGTCACCGAGTTTAAACAGCCGGCAGGAATAGTATCCGCAACGATCTGCACAAAATGCGGAAAACTTGCCATAGAGCATCTCTGTGAGGATGCTGTGGGAGGATCCTGCGCGAGAATTGAATACTTTACAGAGGAAACTCTGCCAACGGAGTCCTGTGACTGTCACGTACGTTGCAGGATATGCAAATCCTCCGGACTGCTTGCGGGAGAGAGCTGTCCGGATTCAGAGGTCTCAGAGGTTGTTTATTTGCAAAAAAAGGATGAAACCTCCGATGAGGGCAAAACCATGGATTCCATGTTGATAATGCCGGAATATCTGATAAATTCGATCTGTGAGGTACATAACACCGTTAACTGAGGTATAGAATATGGCAAAGAAAAAGGAAAAAAAGAAGGCAGATCCCGAAGAGATTAAATATCGTGCCCTGTATGTCGTGGTTGCCCTGATCGTGATAGCTGCATTTGTTTTCGGCGTAAAGCTGATAAAAAGCGCTTCCGTTCTGGGTGTTGTTGTCATGCTGGCAGGATTGGCGGGAGCCTCTATACTTTATTTCATAAACATGAAACGTTTCAGGGTGTATGAACGGCTCAGGGAGCGTAATGAGAAGAACCTGACCAAAGAGGGCGAGAAACTAGACGAGGATATGGTCAAGACGCGTGATCGTATAGCCGCTCTTGATGCGCGTGCGGATGAAAAAGGAGGCGCTCCGCAGGAATAGAGACGGATGTTGTAATAGAGACCAATTCCCGAAATAGGGATCGATTCCCGGAATAGAGACGTGTGTCAGAGGGCATTTGTACAGGCTTCTACAAATGCTCTCATCTTTTTTTTGTCTTTTTTTCCTTCAGTTTCGATACCGGAACTGACATCCACCCCATATGGATGGATCATTGAAATCGCTGCGGCGACGTTATCGGGATTCAGCCCTCCGGCAAGGATGAAGTCTCTGCTGACATCTCCGACCAGACTCCAGTCAAAGGTCTGTCCCGCGCCGGTGCCTGCATCGAGAAGAATCAAGTCAGCGGGGCTTTTCACTGCTTTTTCCACATCATCCTTCGTTTCGATTTTAAAGGCCTTTATTACAGGGTTGCCCGTCAGTTCACGGAGTTTTTTTATATAATCCTCGTTTTCGTTTCCGTGCAGTTGCGCAACATCCACGGTACCGGAGTTTATTATATCAGCGACATCATTTATCTCCTGATCGACAAATACCCCGACAGCTTTTATTTCAGGTGGCCAATCGGCCTCGTGTCTGATCCGCGCCACTTCGTTTGGAGCAATATATCTTTTAAATCTGTTGCAGAGGATAAAACCGATATACTGAGGTCGGAGTTCCAGCGCGCTCATAGCGTCCGCCCTGCTCATCATTCCGCATAGCTTTATATTCATGGCAGCCTCCTGCATTCCTTTGTAATCCGTATAAAACACTGTTACATATGCATCAATTATATTCGATTGGCAGCGGTTTTGCAACTGTTTTGTGTTTCAAAAAAACTTGACATGATAAATAAAGTGTGCTACGATACAGAACGACCAGGCAATGGCGTCTCGGAGTGATCCGGGGCGTTTTGTATGTTTTGGAGCGGCAACCGGATGGTTTCGGTCAGATAAACATGCATGTTTGTAGGAGGATGTAAATATGTTTAAGATCAACGAGAACTTTTTAAAACTGCCAGGCAGTTACCTGTTTTCAACTATTGCGAAAAAGGTGGCGGAATACAAAAAGAACAATCCGGATCGTGATATCATCAGTTTGGGAATAGGAGATGTGACGCAGCCTCTCGCACCTGCTATTGTTGAGGCGATGCACAGAGCCGTGGATGAGATGGGGGACGAACGGACATTTCACGGATATTCGCCGGATTTGGGATATGAGTTTTTGAGACAGACGATAATTGATAATGACTATCAGTCGAGAGGAGTGTCACTGGAGGTTGATGAGGTTTTCATCAGCGACGGAGCCAAGAGTGACTGCGGTAATATCGTGGATATTTTTGCGACGGATAATCTGATCGCGGTGACTGATCCGGTCTATCCTGTTTATGTGGATTCGAACGCAATGGCAGGAAAAACTGGTGACTATGACAGAAACTCGGAATCATGGACCCGTGTTATATACATGCCGTGTACGGCAGAAAATGATTTTGTTCCGGCATTCCCGAAACAGGTTCCTGATATCATTTATATTTGCTGTCCAAACAATCCGACCGGAACAGCATTGAAGAAAAAGGATCTCCAGGCGTGGGTTGATTACGCATTGGAGAATCAGGCCGTCATTCTGTATGATGCAGCATATGAGGCGTATATCAGTGAACAGGATATTCCACATACAATTTATGAGTGTGATGGCGCGAAAAAATGCGCGATAGAGATGAGGAGTTTTTCGAAAAATGCGGGATTTACCGGAACCAGACTTGGATTTACGGTTATTCCGAAGGAACTCACAGCGGTGGATCACCCTGATGTGGCTGTAAACAGTTTGTGGGCGCGTCGACACGGAACGAAATTTAACGGCGCACCGTATATCGTTCAGCGCGCCGGTGAGGCGGTTTATTCTGCTGCCGGCCGGAAACAGACACAGGAACAGATTGCGTATTATATGCAAAACGCCGCTACGATACGCGAGGGTCTGTCATCTGCCGGTTATGATGTTTACGGCGGAGTCAATGCTCCGTACATCTGGATGAGGACTCCGGATAATATGAGTTCGTGGGATTTTTTCGATAAACTGTTAAAAGAAGCGAATGTTGTAGGCACACCCGGCTCCGGATTCGGTCCGAGCGGAGAGGGATATTTCAGACTGACGGCATTCGGTACGGCAGAGAATACGAAACGGGCGATAGACAGAATAACAAGCATGTAGGCTGCAGTTCGTCCGGGATTTTTCAAAAACTACAAACCCCCGGGCTGTGGTGGCTATGGCGGAATATAAACTTAGAAAAAAAAGATTATAGAAAATGGGAATAACGATGAAAAGAATAGCATACAGCGGAATAGAGGGAGCGTTCGCGCATGTCGTGGCGAGGAGACTTTTTCCTGATGCTATACATGTATCGCATAAAAATTTCAGAGAGGCATATGATTCAGTAGTATCGGGGGCTTGTGATATGGGCGTTCTCCCGATCGAGAACAGTTATGCGGGACCGGTTAACGAGGTAGTGGAGCTGTTGTCCCGTAATGAGCTTTTTGTCAATGATGAATATTCGCTTCTCATCATACAGAATCTCCTCGGGGTGCGTGGCAGCAGGTTGGAGGATATAAAAAAGGTTATCAGCCACCCGAAGGCTTTGGAACAGTGTGATAAATACATCAGGGAAAAAGGATACGAGGTAATAGAGGCGGTAAACACGGCTATGGCAGCGAGGGAGGTTACGAGAAAACAGAATATGTCAGTAGCTGCAATTGCGAGTTTAGAAACTGCCGCTATATACGGGCTCAAGGTTCTCGATGAGCATATCAATGAGCGTGATGATAATACTACGAGATTTGTTGTTGTATCTCGTGAAAAAAACTCTTGACATTCAAAAAAAAGTGTGATACTATACATAGCGTTGAGGCAAGGGCGTCTCGGAGTGATCCGGGGCGCTTTCTTTTTTTGTCGCAGGGGCTTATTATTGGAGGAAAACATGAATTCCATTCACGAAGAGTGCGGTGTTTTCGGTGTGTACTCGAAGTCACCATACGCTGTTGCAAAGGATATTTATTACGGGCTGTATGCTCTGCAGCATCGGGGACAGGAAAGCTGCGGTATTGTTGTATGTGACGACGGAATGTTCTTCTCTCACAAGGATATCGGAGAGGTTCCGACAGTTTTTGACAGGGAGACTCTTGAAAAACTGCCGAACGGCACGATGGGGATCGGGCATGTCAGGTATTCGACGACCGGCGGGGACGACCGGAACAACTGTCAGCCTATGCAGGTCAACCATCAGAAGGGCAAGATGGCTCTCGCTCATAACGGGAATATCAGCAATGCATATGAACTCCGAAGCGAACTGGAGCTGGGCGGAGCGATTTTTCACTCTACCTCCGATACTGAGATCATTGCCTATCTGCTGACAAAGGAAAGACTTACGCATCCGTCTATTGAAGAGGCTGTGCTGGCTGCCATGCCTCATCTGGAGGGCGCGTATTCGCTGGTCCTGATGTCAGCGACAAAGCTTATCGCAGTGCGTGATCCTCATGGCTTCAGGCCGTTATGCTATGGAATTCGCTCGGACGGTCAGTATATTGTTGCATCCGAAAGCTGCGCACTGGAGGCGGTGGGAGCAGAGTTTATCCGTGACCTGTATCCGGGAGAGGTGCTTGTTTTCGGTCAGTCTGATGCGAAGAGGAAACCGGGCGTCTCCGCGGATGATTCATTCATAACCGAAGAAGCGGATGGTATCATCAGTTATTCAAATTACGTGAAAAAGAAAGAGAAAAAGACGTGCATATTTGAGTACATTTATTTTGCCAGACCGGACTCGGTGATCGACGGGGTATCCGTACATGAAGCGAGAATGCGCGCAGGGAGTATACTGGCCCGAAACGATGATACATCCATAGCGGATGTTGTTGTAGGTGTGCCGGATTCGGGACTCGATGCGGCGCTCGGTTATTCGCGTGAATCAGGGATTCCATATGGGATAGGACTGATCAAAAACAAGTATATCGGCAGGACATTTATTTCTCCGACTCAGGAGGAGAGGGTCAATCAGGTACGGATAAAACTGAATCCGGTCAGATCGACGGTTGAGGGCAAGAGGATTATTCTGATAGATGATTCCATAGTCCGTGGTACCACGAGCGGACATATTGTGAAACTGTTGAGGGATGCCGGCGCGAATGAGATCCATATGAGAATTTCCGCTCCCCCTTTTATGCATCCTTGCTATTACGGAACTGATATCGATTCGGAGGAAAATCTGATCGCATGTCACCATTCCGTCACTGAGATAGCAGAGATGATCGGCGCGGATTCGTTGAAGTTTTTACCGGTAGAATTGCTCTCTGAATTGATATTAAGTAATGATTATTGTAATGCGTGCTTTTCCGGTGATTATCCGACGGATATCCCCCAAAATACGTCGAAAAACAGGTTTGAACAGCCGTTGTCAAAGCGTAATAATAACAGTTAAACTGCTTGACTTTTTTTAATAAAAACAAAATTACTATTGACATTACAAATTCATTGTGTTATAATGCTTTTCGTTGAGGCAAAGGCGTCTCGGTTTTATGACCGGGGCGCCTTTTCTTTATACCTATAAACAATAAGGAGGAAGTAGTTATGGACGATTTATTACAGTTAATGGACGGAAAACTATTCGGTGTCTGGTTCCTCATCGGCGCCGCATTAGTATTCTGGATGCAGGCGGGATTCGCAATGGTGGAATCAGGATTCGCGAGGGCAAAAAATGCCGGCAATATCCTGATGAAGAACCTCATGGATTTCTGTATCGGGTGTGTTGTTTTCATCTTGATCGGTTTCGGGCTTTTGTTGGGAGAGGACATGGTAGGACTGATCGGACAGCCGGGACTGGATATCTTTACAAATTATGCTGAATTTGACTGGTCCAATTTCGTTTTTAACCTTGTTTTCTGCGCTACAACGGCGACCATTGTATCGGGAGCCATGGCAGAGAGAACCAAGTTCCTCAGTTACTGTGTTTATTCGGCAGTGATTTCGGCACTGATCTATCCGATCGAGGCTCACTGGATCTGGGGCGGCGGCTGGCTGGCTGAGATGGGATTTCATGATT